>NZ_JAVFVN010000176.1:0-597 GCF_030910085.1 Stenotrophomonas maltophilia group sp. RNC7
GTAAACTTTAGTTCCCATTCTTTAAATTGATCAGGATATAAGTCGTTTAACATGGCATATGGGCTACTATTATATACGATTGCTATCATACCACCTAGTTTGTATTTTTTAATAAGCTTGCCATCCCAACCTTTTTTGATATCATCTGCGTTCCATTTTAATACGTATTCTATTAGGTATTTTGTAACTCTTCTCGCAAATAAGTTCTTATCTCCTTCACTCCAAACATAGTAAGGGAAATTCGATCTTTTTCCATCTAGTATCTCTTGATATATATCTTCAATGCTAATTGCATTCAAAAAAACCACCCATTTCAAATGTTTATAATTACAATTATAAAAGGCACAATTTAACTAGTAAAATTGTACCTTTTCTCAAAAAAAATTTTAGTTTTTCACCAGTTTAAATTGTGTACTAATCCATTCATCTACCATTGTTTCTGATTTGAAGAATAAACTAGCAATATGTATTAGTTCAGAAAACATAATATCATCTATACGTATAAGATGAGTTCTATAGGATGCACTTGTAACTACTCCACCCTCTGATAAACTACAATCTAATCGTTCGTCCTTTTTCGTATCAGTATATACGTTA
>NZ_JAVFVN010000192.1:0-873 GCF_030910085.1 Stenotrophomonas maltophilia group sp. RNC7
TCTCTTGTAACTCCTGCTCGGTCATAGGACACCTCCTAATCTATGTACCATTTGCCGCGCATTAAATTTTCAAAGTAGTCGGGTCTTTCGCTTAGATAAGTTAATGCAAAATGCAGGCTTTCGAAATTTGGATATGTTAGACTTTGACCATCTACTTTAATCTTCTTACCTTTCAACCCTGCCACAAATGCTTCTTGCCATGAAACTGGTTCCTTAACTTCTCTCCAATCTTGAATCGTGAAGCCGCCATTCAATTCTATAGGTTCCCCTAATAAAAACTTCACAGAACAATCTATAAGAACAATTGAGCCATTTTTATTTCCTACAATTCCCCACTCTGCTCCTGTATCGTACTTAAATCTCTTATTTGGATTCTCCATAAGTTCCTTAATCATTTCCCATGTTTTCATCTTTACAACCTCCCAAATTCTTCTTCTAACCGCTGGATTTCTGCATTAGCTAAATCTATAAATGTTTTAGCCAGTTGTGCTTGCGCATATTCTTCAAAACCGCAACTTTCTTTTCTACTCATAGAAAGATCAATCCAACCTATTTGAACCTTCTGTGCTTCTTTAGCGTATCCTATTCTTTCTTTTAACCTTTCGATATCTCTCAAAATTTGACTTCCTCTATCAACTCTCTCCTTCATATATTCCAAAGTCTTTTTATCCACTTGCATTTCCTCCCTTTAATTTGGTATAATACCGTTAGAATAATTTTCTATGCCCTTACTCGGTTGCCGCCGATAGGGCTTTTCTTTTGCCTTTCCTCATAGGACTTGTACTTCTTTTCTATTCGCCATGCTAGGTATAACATACATATTGGATAGATGAACCATAAAACCAAGATGAACCTTGCGTATGAATTGGCTTG
>NZ_JAVFVN010000222.1:0-450 GCF_030910085.1 Stenotrophomonas maltophilia group sp. RNC7
ATAAACTGACCCTTTTATTGTATCTAAGATTTCAAACCCACCATCAAAATTATCATAGTTTTCTCGTGTCTTTAGTGCAATGAATCTAAAATCCCGAGATATCACAGCGTCCATCACAAAATTATCTAAAGAAAATGTTCCAACCCTATTTTCAATTATTTCATTAGAATCATCCTTTCTCGAATATGCTTCAAAAAACTTTGATACACAACAGCAATGTACGCTTTCTTAAATAGAAAAAACAGATATTTTGAATATCTGTTTTTATAATATGCTTGTTATTTTACACCGGTTTTATTCAGCTATAAAAATTTCCCCTGTTTCAATGTCTATTTTATAAATTTTACTTTCATTTTCTTCATTCAAATTGAATGCGTTGACAAATAGCCATTTATCTTTTAACTCTACATAGTCATTTGATTGCATACTTATTCCTGTGCTATCTTTTTT
>NZ_JAVFVN010000251.1:0-544 GCF_030910085.1 Stenotrophomonas maltophilia group sp. RNC7
GTAAACTCGTGCTCTGGAAAGTCTTTTCTCCTAGTTTCAATAAAACCTAAGGCTCCTTTGTAAAACTTTAAAGACTTTTCTAAATCCATGACTCTGATACAGGTGTGTAGTATTTTATACTTCATTAATATCTCCTCCCTATATGGTTTTCATATCCACTTCTATCATATTTTCTATTGTATCATTGTTTTTTATAATTTTATATATTTTTATTCTTTTTCATCAGTTCTAATATAGGTATCTATTCTTTATTATAGGAGCATGCTCTTATGGAAAATCAAATTTCACAACAAATACTGAGCGAAATACAAAATATGAACCAAAGACTGGATAAAATTGGGGGTGGACAAGCTAGGCTAGAGGCTGGCCAAGAAGTTATTCAAAGAGAATTAAAATTCGTTTGGGAAGACATAAGAAAAATAGACAATCGACTTACAGAGCAGGCTTTGTACTTAAAAGAATTAAATAGGAAAAAAATGCTCTTCTCTGGATCTATTTACTAGTAAATTTTTCCAAGCTAGAGTATTTATTTTTACTTGAACAC
>NZ_JAVFVN010000268.1:0-333 GCF_030910085.1 Stenotrophomonas maltophilia group sp. RNC7
ATCTGTTCACCGTGTCCATCATCTATATCGATCCGATGCCTTACCGGACAAGCTTCATGTACCGCGCGATTGTACTGGTGACCGCGATGGGCGGACATGCCGTCTTGTCCAAATATATATATGCCCGTCCGCCTGCTGGCGTGCCCGCAGCGCAAGCCGAGGCAGGCAGCATGCTCATGTACTACGGCGGCGACGTGATCGAGATTATGTTCGTGTCATTGTTTTGCTGGCAATGGTTCAAGGCATCCCGTCCCCGGACGCTGCGCACCGAACCGATCTTATACCGGAAATAACCTCCAATGGACAATGACCGCTTCTAACCGTATGATAGAA
>NZ_JAVFVN010000477.1:0-65404 GCF_030910085.1 Stenotrophomonas maltophilia group sp. RNC7
GAAGCTGGGCTGGTGGAATACATCCAGTACTACAACGAAGAGCGCATCAAACTGAAACTGAAAGGCCTGAGCCCGGTAAAGTACCGGGAGCAGGCTCAATCGGCCGCCTGACCCCGTCCAAGTCTCGGGGGTCACTTCACCTTGGGGGCTTGGCCGCGGCATCCATGCCGCGGACACCCCCGCAACCGGACCCACCCCGCCTTCGACAGCTTCCCGCTGCGGTTGGTGGGTATCGACCTTGGTCGACACGGACGGAAACAAGAAGGGGTCAGATCCCTTTCCCGGCGGGAAAGGGCTCTGACCCCATCTGTGTGTTGCTTGGGCGTGTTACCAGTTCGGGTCTTCGGCCGGGGCGGCAGCAGGCTTGGGCTTCGGCTTGGCCACCGGGCGCGCGGCGGTAGCCGGTGCTGCCGAGGCCGTTGCGCCAGCAGCAGCGGCAGCCGGCTTGCTGCCCAGCTTCTGGCGCAGTTCGATCTGGCCCGGACGGAAGCCGCCGCGCATCGCGTCGACGCCATCTTCGATGGTGCCGTACGAGGTCTGCGCAGCCACGCGGTCGATGCGGATGGTGCAGCACGGGTGTTCGCTGCGGCCCAGCGAACGGCCGGTCTGCGGGTCCTTCAGTTCCTCGCCCAGGCGCACGGCCTGCCAGCGCTGGCCGGCCTGCACGGTGTCACCACCCTGGCTCAGCACCACCTGGTCACCGTCCACCGACACCACCGATACCGGGAACAGCGTGGTGACGATGCTGGTGCCGATCTGGCCGGACAGCGATTCCATCATCGCCGCGGCCATGTTGCGGCCGTTCACCACACGCGGCAGCGTGCTCGGGCCGGTCGAGGCCAACTGGTGGTCGAAGCTGTCGGACATCACCACCTGGCCGGTGGTGGCGTTGACCAGGCGCAGGGTGATGCGGCCGCCACCGGAGTACGAGGTCACCTGACGGTCGGACATGCGCAGGTTGCGCACGCTGCGCGGGTACTCGAAGCGTTCGATGGTCGGGATCAGGATCAGGTCGGTCGCCAGCTGCTGGCCGACGCGTGCGGTGTCCTGCAGGCGCACGTTGCCGCTGTTGATGTGGTCGATCTCGGCCTGCAGTTCGTCGCCGAACTCGCGATCCAGCACGATGAAGCGCTGGGTCTGGGTCAGCGTGTCGGACAGGCGTGCGCGGATCGCGTCGGCCACTTCATCGGCGCTCACGCGGCCATCGCCCACGGCGTAGCTGCCGGCCTTGGTGCGCGGCAGTGCAACCACGATCTTCGGCTTGCCCTGCTCGTCCGGTGCGCGGTACTGGGCGATCTGGGCACGCACGCGTACCTTCCAGTAGCTGCGCATGCTGCGGTGGGTCACGTTGGAATCGAACGAGCTTGCGCCACGCTTGGCATCGACGCTGACCTTCTCGTCGTAGCGCTCCTTGACACTGGCCGAGGCACCGCCGCCCTTGGCCGTGGCTTCGCCAGAGGCGCTGGCAGAGGCCGAACCCTTGAAGCTCCAGCCTTCATCGCTGGCGCGCACGCGGGCGATGGTTTCCTCGTCCAGCTGCCGCACTTCGTCCTGCGACAGGATTTCATAGCCCAGCACCGCGCCCTGCGAGCCGGCGATCATCTGCTGGGTGAACGCGTCGGCGCGGATATCGCCGACGTGTTCATCATCCACGTCCACATGCAGGCCTGCGCGCAGGCTCTGCATCTGGCTGGCCACGCGTACGCCGTTGACCTGCGCCACCGCCGACTGCAGCGCCGCCAGCACCGCCAGTTCCGGGGTGCTGCCGATGCCGTCGGCCTCGCGCGCGACCTGGGTGGTGCCGCCGAAATCCGGCGTGCCACGCAGGGGCGCGGCTTCCACCGGCGCATTGCTGGCCAGTGCACTGGTTGCCTTGTCCTTGGCGGGTGTGGGCGCATCGGCGGCCGGGGTGTCCTGCTTGCCGCAGGCTGCAAGCAGCACGGCAGCCAGGCCCAGGCCGATCAAACGGGAGGTCGTACGCATGGGGTTGATCCTCGGATCAGATCGAGTCGAGCATCGAATCGGCGTTCGACGGCACCTTCACCTTGCTCTTCTTGGCGAAGGTCACGGCCGACTTGGTCGAGCCGTACAGGCCCTGGATGAAGCCCGGCGATTCCTTGGCCACCCATGCACCGGCAGCCAGCTTGCGGCCGACGGTGGCCATCTGGGTGGCGCCCAGGTTCTTCATGCCGGCGGTGAAGTTGCTGGCTTCGCCGCCCAGCTTCTGCGCTTCGGCAGCCGACGCCAGCAGCGAGACCAGGCCTTCGGCGTAGTGCTGCTTGGATTCAGCGTTCAGCTCCGGCTGCGCGGCCTGGCGCTCGTCGATCGCGGCCTGGGCGGCTTCGCTGACCGACACCGACTTCTTCATCGCATCGACGCTGACCGAACCCGACGACAGCGCCTGGCGCTCGGCTTCCAGCAGCTGCACCTGCTCGGCCAGGCCGAAGGCACGGGCGAACGAGGTCTGGGCCTGCAGCGAGTGCGACTGCGAGCTGACGAAACGACGCACCAGTGCTTCCTGCGCGGCTTCATCCGGTGCGGCGGCGCTGGAGGCGCTGCTGCTGGAGGTACCGGTGGCGGCGCCGGCCAGGTCCTTCAGCTTGCCCAGGCCAGCGTGCGCCGGCATCGACAGGGTGGCGGCCGCGATGGCCAGGACAAGAGCGGTATTGCGGATCATGTGAGAGTCCTTTGGGAGAGACGGCCGCGGTGCGGCACGTGGGGAATCGGTGAGCCCCGGGGCGATGCCGAGCACGCTCGGCACCCACCGGGGCGGCGGATCAGCGGACCGCCTTGACGTTCAGTTCGTTGATCATCTGCTGGGCGGCCTTTTCGGCAGCCAGCTGCAGTGCGTTGGTACGGGCCACGGTTTCATTCGGGCCGGTACCGGAGAACTGCACCGGGCCGACCGACGACACGGTGCGCGGGAAACGACCGGTCACATCCAGCACCTTGCCGGTGACGGTGACGAACACGCGGGTGTTGCCACTGGCCGGATCACGGTCGCGCATGCCGATGTCGAGGGTGCCGACGGCGATGTACGGAATGTTGGCCGCACGGATGCCGTTGGCGGTGTCGCGCAGGGTGGCCGGGGCCAGGTCGTTGCCGGTGCTGAAGTCCTTGCGGATGCGCTCGATGCTGAGCAGGCCACGCGACTCGCCTTCCACGTATTCGGCTTCAACCACTTCGTAGCCGGCGGCGCTGAAGGCGCCGGTCATCGCGGTGTTGACCTCGGCGGCGTTGGCCACCTTCCAGGTGATGTTGTCGGCGCGCGCGGTGGTGCTGCCGCCGCTGGTGACCGACACCGAACCATTCTGGTTGATGCTGCCGTTGGTGCTGACCGAGTTGCCGCGGAAGCTGTCACCCTCACGGGTGTTCTCGCTGTAGCTGCTGCTGGCGTCGACGCGGCGGTATTCCTTGTCCTGGAACGACTGCACGGTGTCCTGCGAGCGCGCCATGAACAGGAAGGTCAGCAGCGAGCGCTGCGCGGCGGTGGCACCGGCCACGGCCGAACCCGCATCCAGCTTGGTCTGCAGCAGGGTGGTGTTGATCTCGGCACGGACGGTGACGGTGTAGGTCTTGGCCTTCTTGTCTTCGGTGTCCGACAGCGGCACGGCACTGAGCACGTAGCGGTCGATCTCGCCGATGAACTCGGCGCGACGCGCTTCGAACAGGCGCAGCTTGGCCGCACCGGTTTCGGCGATGTACGCCTCCAGGGCATTGACCTTGGCCTTGTTCAGGGCCTGGGCCCGGGTATCGGCACTCAGGCGCAGGCCGTAGCTGGCCGAGCCGGTGCCGCGCGAACTCGCGGTCTGCGCGGCGACCGGCGAGGCCACCACCAGCGCGATGAGGATGAGCAGGATGGTACGCATCAACGACATGACTTGATCAACTCCTGGAGGGCTTGGGTCTGCTGTTGCAACGGGCGGCCGCCCGGCTTCTGTTCGTCCAGCCAGGCGCGCGAATCGGCACGCTTGGCGGCGGCGCCGGCGAAGGCGTCGAGCCCGGCCAGCAGGGTTTCGTAGCTGGCCGACCACTGGTCGACCTGCCACTGCGTGGCCGGCACCACCTTGGTGGCGCCCTTGCGCAGCGGCTGTTCGAAATAGACCTTCCCCGAGAACGGCTCAGTCACCCTGGCGGTGAAGAAGGCGCCGAACAGCATCGTCTTCATCGCCGGGGTTTCCTCGATCACGCCGTTCTTCAGCGCATCGACCTGCAGGTTGATGACGTAGTCGGGCTCGGGAATCTTCAGCTGGTAGACCTTGCCGTCGGCAAAGCGGGCAGCCATCGCGCCACCGATCGCCTGGCCCGAGGCCGGCGGCAGCAGCCCGACGCCGGTGTTGGACGACAGCGTCTTGGACAGTTCATGGGCCAGGGTGGCGCGCAGCGGCGCTTCCCACTTCGAGTCGGGCAGCTTGGCGCGCACCACGTCGGACAGCGTTACACCACCGACCTGCAGACGGCGCACCGCCGCGTCGGGCAACCTGGCCTGGGCAAGGCTGGCCGCCAGCACCTGCGACAGGCTGGTATCGGCGCCGCCATACAGCAGATCGGCGACGATCGCGTCGATATCGTCGTTGTCCGGTCGGTAATCCTGCACGTCGATACGCTGCAGCGTGAGCGGATAGGACGCGATCACCTGGCGCTCGCGGAAGTCGAAGAACAACGCCTGCAGCGCCACTTCCACCAGCACCTTGTACTGGTCACCGATCGGCTCGACCGAGACCAGTTCGCGGTCCAGCGCGGCGGCCAGCACGGTGGCGCTGGTGGTGCCGTCGAGCATCGCCACCGGCTGGTCGATCAGCTCCAGGTGGGCCGGTGCGCGGCGCTTGAGCGACTGCGCCAGCGTCTGGTTCAGCGGGACCAGGCCACGCCGTTCCAGCACCGCATGCGCATGCGGGGTGGTCGCCTGCACGGCGGCAGCATCAGCGGTATAGGCAAAACCGGCCCAATAGGCCTGCTGCGATTTGTCCGCGGCCTGCACGGCCATCGGCCATACGGCCAGGCACAGGGCACAGGCAAGCAGGCGCGCAAAAGCGCGCGATGCGCTCTTCGTCCTTGAATACATCCAACCGCTCCTCGGTCAATACGCACGGAATGCGGGCGCTGATGCGTCCGCTGGGCGCGAAACATAGCCGCTAAGGCGCGCGGCGACAAGTGCTGTCCTTGTCGGCTCAGTCCGTGGGGGGCAGGCCCGCCCGTTGCCGCAACAGTCCGCGCTCGGCCTGGTTCTGGCTGAGCCGAGCCGCCTCGCCAAAAGCGTCACGCGCATCCTGCTCGCGCCCCAGTGCCTGCAACAGCTCGCCACGCACCACCTGCAGCGGCGCGTAGTCACGCAGGCGCGCGTCGACCAGCAAGGGCTGCAGCTGCGCCCAGGCGGCAAAGGGACCGTCGCTGCGCAGGATCGCCACCACCCGGTTCAATGCCACCACTGGCGAAGGCTGCACCTGCAGAAGCTGTGCATAGAGCGCAGCAATGCGCGGCCAATCGGTATCCTCGGGGCGGCGCGCCGCTGCATGGCAGGCCGCAATGCGCGCCTGCAGCACGTAGGGATCGTCGCCACCACCCGCGGCCAGCGCACGCGCCAGCACCTGCTGCCCACGTTCGATCTGCAGCCAATCCCAGCGTGCGCGGTTCTGCTGGTCCAGCAGCACCGGCACGCCCTGCGCGTCCACCCGCGCCGCTGCGCGCGAGGCCTGCAGCTCCATCAGCGCCAGTAGGCCCAGTACCGGCGGCACCGGCAACCGATGGGCCAGGATGCGGGCCAGCCGCAGCGCTTCCTCGCACAGCGCCGGGCGCATCCAGTCGTCGCCGGCGCTGGCCGCATAGCCTTCGTTGAACACCAGGTAGATCGCCTCCAGCACCGAGGCCAGGCGCTCCGGCATCGCCTCCGCGCGCGGCACTTCATAGGGCACCTGCTTCTGCGTCAGGGTGCGCTTGGCGCGCACGATGCGCTGGGCGATGGTCGGTTCCGGCTGCAGGAACGCGCGCGCGATCTCCACGGTGGTCAGGCCACCGAGCAGGCGGAGGGTGAGCGCCACGCGCGCATCGGCCGGCAGCACGGGATGGCAGGCCACGAACATCAGCCGCAGCAGGTCATCGCCCAGGTCGTCCTCCAGCGCCTGGCTGTCATCGGGTGCCGGCAGCGCCGCCGGATGCAGTTCCTCGCCCCATTGCGCGTGCTGCTGAGCCACGCGCTGGTGCTGGCGCAGCACATCGATGGCACGGTTGCGCGCGGTGGTCATCAGCCAGGCTCCGGGGTTGTCCGGGATGCCCTGCTCCGGCCAACGCTCCAGCGCGGCCAGCCAGGTGTCCTGGGCCAGTTCCTCGGCACGGCCGACATCGCCACCGAGCAGCCGCGCCAGGCGCGCGATCAGCACTGGCGACTCCATCCGCCAGAGGGTTTCCAGACGCTGCGTCAGTGCGGGCTCGAGCATGCGCCGATCACAGCACGCACGCCCGGCCCGCACAAGCGCCGCAGCTCACGCTTCAACAATCGGCTTGAAGCCGCCCCAGAACATGCGCTTCGTATCGAACGGCATGTCCTTCGGGCCCAGCGACGCCAGTCGCGGGTCGGCCATCACCTTTGCGTTGATGCGGTCGCGAGCCGCGCGCGAGCGGAACACCACGAAGGCGACGATCACCGTCTCGCCCGGTTTCACCTTGACCGCGCGCGGGAACGAGGTGCTCTTGCCCGGCTCCACATCGTCGGCCACGCATTCCATGTACTGCAGCGCGCCATGGTCCTTCCACACCGCGCCGGCCTTGCGGGCAAGGCGGCGGTAGGCCGCCACCTTGTCCTGCGGGCACGGCAGCACGTAAGCGTCCACGTAAGCCATACGGATTCTCCTGCGGCGGCCGTCAGCCCGGCTCGCCATCCATGTGTGCGATCTCCCAGAGATGGCCGTCCAGGTCCTGGAAGCCACGCTGGTACATGAAGCCGTAGTCGCGCGCCGGCTGCGGTTCGCTGGCGCCGGCGGCCAGGGCCTTGTCCACCAACTCGTCAACGGCCTTGCGACTGGGTGCCGAGAGTGCGTTGATCACTTCGGTGTGGGTGTGCGCGTCGGCAATCGGCTTGTTGGTGAACTGCTGGAAAAAGGGCTGGGTCAGCAGCATCACGTAGATGCTTTCGCTGATGACCATGCCGGCCGCGTCGTCGTTGGTGTAGGTCGGATTGAAGCTGTAGCCCAGCGCGGTGAAGAACGCCTTGGACTTCTCCAGGTCCTGCACGGGCAGGTTGACGAAGATCATCTGCGGTTGTGGTGCACTCATCGTTGAAGCTCCTTGTGGATGACAGAGGCAGGATCAGGGCTGCTTCATGCAGTTGACCATCCACGGCTTGCCGTAACGGTCGATCAGCATGCCCCAGCGATGTGCCCAGAACGTTTCGCCGATCGGCATCTGTACCTGGCCACCTTCGGCCAGCGCGGCGAACACGCGTTCGGCTTCTTCGATGCTGTCGACATCGACATTGATGGTGGTCGAGCCGCCCTCGCCACCGCCGGGGCCGTCGGCTGCCATCAGGATGGCGTTGCCGATCTCGAGCTGGCTGTGCGCGACGTGGTCGAGGGTTTCCGGCGGCATTTCGTTGCAGCCCGGCGAGCCATCGGAGGGCGGCATGTCGCGGTACTTCATTTCCGAGGTGACCTGGCCACCGAGTGCCTTGGCATAGAACGCCATTGCCTCGTGGGCCTGGCCGCTGAAGCCGAGGAAGGGAATCAGTCTCATGGCAATACTCCGTTGTGCGGTTCAGGGTGGTAGTGCCGGGGCGTGCCCGGCTAGGAGAGGAATCGGGTCAGCCTTCCAGCTGTGCACGCAGACGCTGTTCCTGCTGCTGTAATTCGGGGGTGAAGGCTTCACCAAAGTCTTCTGCGGAGATCAGGGGACGCAGTTCCAGCGTGCCGCCCTCGCCGAACGGCGCACGGCTGGCCCATTCAACGGCCTCGTCCAGCGACCGCACCTCCCACAGCCAGAAGCCGGCGATCTGTTCGCTGGCAGGACCGAACGGACCGGCCTCGACCCTGGGTGCCCCGGCGCCGAAATGAATGCGACGGCCGCGCTGGGTGGCGTGCAGGCCTTCACCGGCCAGCATGATGCCGGCGGCCACCAGTTGTTCGTTGAAGGCGCCCATTTCGGACAGTTCCTGTTCGCTGGGCATGCGGCCGGCTTCGGAGTCGGCGTTGGCCTTCACGATCACCATCACTTTCATTTTGGTCTCCCGTGGGACGCGTGGTGCGTGCCCTTCACTGGGTACAACGAACCAGGGGACTGGGAATCGACACGTCTGTTGGAAATTTTTTTCTTCCGCGGAAAGCACGCCTTCGGCGGGAGTCGGCGAACGGCGGAGCCCCTTCGTGGTGGGGTGGGTTGGTCGCTGAAAGCTCGGTTCATGGGTTTGGCCGGGTGGGTGGGGTTGGCGGGGTATCCGCGCCATGGTGGCGCGGCTAAGCCCCAGGGACGGATTCACGGCGTCCCCGCCAATCCCACCCGCACGGCCCACCCTCAGGAAACCCGCTTTCAGCGACCAACCCCACTCCACCACGGAGGGGCTCCGCCGTTCGCCGATCCCCGCCGAAGGCGCGCTTCTGCGCTGCAACATGCCCGTGCGCAATCCTGCGCGATCATGGACCCCCGCCCCCGCCAGGACCATGCCATGCAGCAGTACCTGCTTCTGATCTACATCGAGCCTGCCCTGCTGCAGGCCCTGCCCACCGAAGAATTCAACGCGCTGATGCGCGACTGCCTGGCCCACGCCGACAAGCTGCAGGCCGAAGGCACCCTGCTGGCCGCACAGAAACTGCAGCCGGTCGACACCGCCCAGACCCTGCGCGTGCGTGATGGCCACAGCCGCGTACTGGATGGCCCCTTCGCCGAGACCCGCGAACTGCTGGCCGGCTTCAACCTGATCGTCGCCCGCGACCGCGACGAAGCCATGCGCATCGCCCGCGATTTCCCGTGGGCGCGCTTCGGCAGCATCGAAGTGCGGCCGCTGGAAGACATGGACGCCGAGCGCGAACGCTGCGGCGCCCCGGCTGCGGCTATGGCAGCAGCCGTACCCTGATCTCGCGCGGGCCGACGCCTTCGTTGCCGCTGTAGTCGCGCACGCTGGCGCGCACGACGTACTCGCCCGGCGGCAACGCCGCCGGCTGCCAGCGTCCGGTTTCCATCAGGCCATCACGCACGGTGTTGGTGGCCAGGTAGCGGAACCGGGTCACCGCGCTGCCATGCACGGTGATGCCGCTGTCCGGTGCGTAGGCCACGCGCACTGCTTCCCGCTGCGGCGGCATGCGGTTGAACACGATGTTCCAGCGCGGCTGCTCGTAGCCCTGCAGCGGTTGTCCCGTAGCATCGAGGATCTGGTAACCCACCTGGTACATGCCCAGGCGGCGGCGTGGCAGATTGTTGTCGACTTGGTCCCAGGCCTCCACCACGATCTGCACGCCACGCCCCTGCCGCGCGACCATCACCGCGCCATCGCTGCCTGCGGCCATCGGCTGGTCGTTGTCGTCCAGCAGTGCCACATCAGTGATGCGCGGTGCGAAGTGATCGGCGTAGTTATGGAAGCCAAGCGCCACCGCATTGGTCTCGAAACCCCCGGTGCCCACCGCCAGGTGCACGTGCGCCTGGTTGTTGATGCTGCCCAGGCGGTCACCCACGTGGATGCGCATGCCACGGCGCACGCGCATCCGCTGCAGCTTGCCCTGCTCGTCGTACAGCGCCTGCCAGCGTGCGTCGAACGGCACGTCGCGCGGGGTGCGGCCGACGCGCATGTGGATGTACTTGAGGCGGCCCACCGCAAGGCCCTCGGCCTGCTCGCCCAGGTTCCAGGCCGCCACCGGGCTGCTGATCTTGCCATCGGCAATCGCCAGCACAGTCTGGCCCACATCACCGCGCACGTCGAAGCCGCCATGCAGGTGGTGGCGGCTCTCACCGCTGAAGTTGCCGCGCACTTCGCCCAGGGTGCCGACCACTTCGTGCCAGCCGTCCTGCGGTGCCAGCGGCCAACGGCCACCCGTCTTCGGCAGCGCGGCATCGGCGGCCGGGCCGACCAGTGCCGGTGCCGGCAGTTCGCCCACCGGCAGCGGGCGCAGGCGATGCAGGCGGTAGCCTGCGGCGTCGGCCACCAGCACGCTGCCATCGGCATCCATCGCCAATCCACTGGGGCGGGCCAGGCGCGGCAGGCGACCATTGCCGACCAGCGCGATCTGGTGGCCCTGCGGCGTCACCTGCACGATGCGGCCATCCAGATCACCCACGTACAGCACGCCGTCGTGGGTGGTGGCCAGCGACAGCGGCCCATTGATCACGCCACCGGCGGCGACCACGGTGCTGACCGTGCCATCGGCCCCCACCCGGCGCACGGCGTTGTTGAACAGATCGGCCACCAGCAACGCACCCTGCGCGTCGAAGGCCAGCGCCACTGGCGTATCGAAACGCGCAGCGGCGCCCACGCCATCGGCAAAGCCTGGCCGATCACCACCAGCCAGGGTGCGCACACTGCCATCGGTACCGATCACCCGGATGCGGTCATTGAACGTGTCCGCCACGTAGACCTGGCCCTGCGCGTCCACCGCAACGCCCATCGGTGCATCGAAGCGGGCCTGCGTGGCCGGGCCGTCGGCGTGGCCCTGTTCGCCACCGGCCAACGTGGTCACCTGGCCATCGGTGCCGATGCGGCGGATCGCATGGTTGCCGGTGTCGGCCACGTACAGGTTGCCCTGCGCATCGCCGGCAATGCCCGAGGGCGTATTGAAGCTGGCCTGCAGCGCAGGACCATCGACACGGCCCTCACCCTGCCCGGCCACGGTTTCAACGCGGCCATCGGGCAGGCGGCGGCGGATCCGGTTGTTGTCACCGGCATCGGTGAAATAGACACTGCCATCGGTGCCGCGCAGCAGTGCATACGGGTCGGCGAAGCGCGCCTGCGCGGACGTACCGTCGCGGTCACCGGGGTGGCCATCACCCGCCAGCGGCTCGATCTGCGCGGTCCAGGCCAAGGGCGTGGGCACCGGGCCGGCAGGGCCGGCCAGCGTTTTCAGCGGGGTGTCCCACCAGGTTGCAGCCAAGCCCACCGCCGTTGCCAACGCCACCCCTGCCGCCATCCATTGCCACCGTGCCATCGTGTTGCGCTGCCTCTGCCTGCCGCTTGAAGAGGCACCGACAATAGACGCTGCGCGTGCGATCCGCCACGGCCGATCATGCGGCTGAAGGCCGGATTCGCTTCGTCGTGCTTGTCCTCGCTGGCCGTAGCAGGTTCAATGCGGTTCCCACGGATGGAGATTCTCCATGCCCCGCGCTCTCCCCCTCACCGCACTGCTGCTGGCCGCATTGGCCAGTGCGCCCGCCTCCGCTTCGATCACGGTGGCCCCGCAGAAGCCATCGGCCACCGCCGATGCACTACACGCGGCGTACGCCACGCGCTGGGATGAAGCCATCCAGCAGGCACGCGGCGGCAACACGCTGGGTGCACTGATCAGCATGGAGCGGCTGATGGAGGATCCGTTGCTGGACGACTTCGATGCCGAGCGTCGCGGCCGCGCCTCGCAGGTCGCCGGCTGGACCGCTCTGATGCAGAAGAAGCCGGATCAGGCCCGCCGCTACCTGCAGCGGGCGCAGGAGGCCCTGCCGGAGGATGCACAGATCCTGCTCACCCTGGTGTCGGTGGAACTGTCGGACAACCAGCCGGCCGCAGCCACCACCTTGCTGGTGAAGGCACTGCAGCACGCCGACGCGCCCCTGCCGATCGATCACCACGCGGTCAACTACCTGCAGTACCGCCTGCGTGACCAGCCGCAGAAGCGCATGGACCTGCTGCAGGCGCTGTTTGACAACGGCTGGAAGAGTGGCGGCCTGGAACCCACCGGGCTGTGGCTGGCGCTGGCCACGCTGCAGGCCGACAACGGCCGTGGCGCCAGCATTCCGGCCACGCTGGCGCGCATCGACAGCCCGGCCGAGATCATCCGCCTGCGCAGCGACAAGCGCTTCGATCGCTATGTCGATCGCGGTGACGCGCGTTTCGATCCAGTGCAGGCGGCACAGCGCCACCTCGATGAACTGCGTGTTTCCGGCCTGCTCGACCGCGCACTGGACGCGCGCATGGCCGAGTTCAGCACCACCTTGCTGATGCTGGACCGCAACGAGGAAGTGCTGTCGTTGACCGAGGGCATGGCCGCTGCCGCCAGCAACGGCGAATCGCCTGCCGCCACAGAAGTGGAATGGGTGGCCTGGCTGCTCAACAGCCGGCTCACCGCACTGCGCCGGCTGGGCCGCACCGATGAGGCACTGGCCACGGCGAAGCAGGCCGCCCGCATCGGCGCGCTCGGCCCGGATGGTGTCGAGCACCAGATGAATGTCGGCTTCGTGTTCAGTTCGCTGGGACGTATGCAGGACGCTGCGCAGGCAGTGAATGACATGCCGGGCCTCGCCGGTTACGGCAAGGCCGCACAGGCGCTGCTGCAGTTCGCCGCGGCCCGCGAGCGCGGTGATGCCAAGGCGCGCGATGCAGCACGCGCGGTGATCCTGGCCCAGCGCGACGATGCCCGCCTGTTCCACCGCGAAATGCTGCTGGAAGAAGGCGACCTGGACGGTGCCGCCGCCGTGCTGATCGAACAGCTGCGCTCGCCGGTTGAACGCAGTGAAACCCTGGCCAGCCTGCAGGACATGCGCACCTATCCGTCATTGCCGGGCGATGTGCGCATCGATGCCGCGTGGCGTGCACTCAAGCAGCGTGCCGACGTGCAGGCCGAAGTGGCACGCGTCGGCCGCATCGAGCGCTACGACCTGGTCAGCACTTCCACCTCGCGCTGAGCGGCTTTTGTGTAGAGCCGAGCCGATGCTCGGCTGCAATTGGCGCAGCCGAGCGTCGGCTCGGCTCTACAACGCCACGTGCAGGCAGCACCGTCCGCTAGCGGGCTGGCACTTCGGTGCGGATGCCCATCGCTTCGCGGTAGCGCGCATACAGCGCCATCACCTTGTCCACATAGGCCAGGGTTTCGGCGTAGGGCGGCACGCCCTTGTAGCGGGTGACCGCACCGATGCCCGCGTTGTAGGCAGCCGCCGCCAACGGACGATCGCCGTTGTAACGGCGCAGCAGCGCGCGCATGTAGCGCGCGCCGCCCTCGATCGACTGCTGTGGCGAGAACGGATCGCGCACGCCGTATTCCTGTGCGGTCTCCGGCATCAACTGCATCACGCCCTGTGCGCCCTTGGTCGAGACCGCCAGCGGATCGAAATTGCTTTCGGCATGGGCGATCGCACGCAGCCAGGCATCGTCGACGCCGGTAGCTTTGGCCGCGGCCTTGAACTGCCTGGCGTGCTGCGCGAGCTGCGGCTTGCCGACCTTGCCCAGGCCCTCATGCGCCGGCTCGCCCGGCGGCGTGGCCACGGTGAACTTCAGGAATACCCGCGAGCCGGGCAGGTTGCGGGTGGAATAGACCAGCACGCCGTCCTGCTCGCGCTCGTACAGCACACCACTGAACACGCCCATGTTGCCCCACAGGTTCGGGGCCTGGATGGCGTTGTCGTCGATCTCCTTCGGCGTGCACCGCGATCCCGGCTCCGGTGCGGTGGCCAGGCTGACGGTGTTGCCCTGCACGCAGCGATAGACCGTGCGCGCGGCAGCCATCCCGGGCCACAGGATGGGCAGCAGCACCAGTGCAAGCAGGAGAGGTCGATGGGACATGGCGGCCGGATGATCCGGCCGCGCCCGCGAATGTTGGGTGAACGGGGACCGGCAGGGCTGCGCCCTGCACCTGCAGAGGCTAGATCAAGAGCAACAGCAGTTGGCTGAAGGATGGCGGGGTGGGTCCGGCTGTGGGGGACGCTGCAAGTACGTCCATGTAAGCTCGGTCGCCGCATCCATGCGGCTCACGCCCCCACAACCGGACCCACCCCGCCTTCGACAGTTCCCAGCAGCTGGCGGTAGATCCACGCCATGCGTGGATGAAACTCTCTGGAGACGAAGGATCAATCGATGGAACGGAGACGTTGGATCACTTCGCGGCCTTCCGGCGCACCCAATACCCCGCGCCCAGCAGCACGAACCACACCGGGCTGGCGATCAGCGCCTGGCGGGTGTCGCCCTGCAGGCTCAGCAGCACCAGCACGGCGGCGAAGAACACCAGGCAGGCCCAGCACATGGCAACGCCGCCGGGCATCTTGAAGATCGAGGCAGCGTGGCGCTCCGGGTAGCGACGGCGATAGGCCATGTAGGCCACCAGGATCAGCGACCAGACGAAGATGAACAGCACCGTAGCCAGCGTCGTCACCAGGGTGAAGGCGGTTACCAGGTTGGGAATCAGGTAGATCAGCAGCGTGCCGCCCAGCAGGCACAGGCACGAGAACAGCAGGCCACGGGCCGGCACCGCAGCGCGCGACAGTTTCGACAGCCCGCGCGGAGCGTGGCCCTCTTCGGCCAAGCCGTACAGCATGCGGCTGGTGGAGAAGATGCCACTGTTGGCCGAGGACGTGGCCGAGGTCAGCACCACGAAATTGATCAGGCTGGCGGCGGCGGGAATGCCGGCCAGCACGAACAGCTGCACGAACGGGCTCTTGTCCGGCACCACCTGGCGCCACGGGGTGACCGCCATGATCGCGATCAGCGCCAGCACATAGAAGATGATGATGCGCACCGGGATCGAGTTGATTGCCTTGGGCAGGTTGCGCTCGGGGTCGGCGGTTTCGGCGGCGGTGGTGCCGACCAGCTCGATGCCGACGAAGGCGAACACCGCAATCTGGAATCCAGCGAAAAAACCGACCAGGCCCATCGGGAACATGCCGCCGTCATTCCACAGGTTCGACAGCGACGCGGTGTGGCCGCTCGGCGAGGTGAAGCCCCACGCCACCAGACCGGCGCCGGTGATGATCAGCGCACAGATCGCCACGATCTTGATCAGCGCGAACCAGAATTCCATTTCACCGAACAGCTTCACCGTCACCAGGTTCAACGCCAGCAGCAGCATCACGCAGGCCAGCGCCGGTTTCCAGGCTTCAAGCCCCGGGAACCAGAACTGTGCGTAGGCGGCAATCGCGATCACGTCGGCAATGGCGGTGACGATCCAGCAGAACCAGTAGGTCCATCCGCAGAAGAACCCGGCCCACGGGCCGAGCAGGTCGGTGGAGAAGTCGATGAAGGATTTGTACTGCAGGTTGGACAGCAGCAGCTCGCCCATCGCGCGCATCACGAAGAACAGCATCGCGCCGATGATCAGGTAGACGAAGACGATGGACGGGCCAGCCAGGCTGATGGTCTTGCCCGAGCCCATGAACAGACCGGTGCCGATGGCACCGCCGATGGCGATCAGTTGCAGGTGGCGGTTGGACAGGCTGCGGCGCAGGTGCTCGGGGGGCGTGGCGGGCTCGGTCATGGGCGCGGGAAGGGGCGGGCGAAGCGTTCGACGGTAGTCCTCCGCGGCGCCGAGCGCCAGCGCCAGACGGCCCCATTGCGTCAAAGCAGGCCGCTTTCACCACAATGTGACCGAATACCGTATTGATCCCATTCCGCCCGGCCCGGTGCCATGCTGAGATAGCCGCATCTGCCCAAGGACCGGCCCGACCATGCGCCCTGCCCCGCCCGCCCCGCTGGAGCCCCGGCCATGAGCCGCCTGCGCGTCATCATCGGCGGTACCGCACTGGCCCTGCTGGCCGCTGCGGTGCCGATCGCGGTCATGGCCTACGCCACCTGGGACCGCGCGATCAGCGTCGAACAGCAGCGCCTGCGCGACATCGCCGATCGCACCCTGCGCCGCTCCGACCTGTCCTACCAGGAGGCGCTGGCGGCGCTGAAATCCGCCGAAGCCGGTGCCTACGTGTCCTGCAGCCCCGAGCACATCCGGCGCATGCAGACCCTGGTGATGACCACCCCATCGATTGACCAGATGGGCTACTTCGAAGGAGGCAAGCTGCGCTGCACCTCCTGGGGGCCGTTCCTGTCGGATGTGGATCAGCCCAGGCCGGACCACGTCACCAGCGACGGCGCCGGCATCGCAGTGGACGTGCGCCCGGAAATCAGCGGGCGACGCCAGGTGCTGGCGATCCTGTATGGGTCCTACGACGCTCTGGTGGACCCACGCCGCTTCGTCGATGTCATCGCCGACCCGAATGTGCGGCTGGCACTGGCCAGCCCCGATGGACGCCTGCTGGCCAAACAGCCCGGCCTGGATCCGGACCTGCTGCAGGCACTGCTGCGCGACCCGGGCGAAGGCCTGGACCACACCACGCTGTTCGCTACCGCGCGCAATGAGGAATGGCTGGCCGTCGCCACTACACCGCGCACCGCGCTTGCCGCGGCCTTCCGCCAACAGGCCTGGCTGTACGTGCCGGTGGGCCTGCTGCTGGCCGCCGCCGGAGCCGGGCTGGTGATCTGGCTGTCGCGGCGCCGCCTTTCCCTGCGCGGCGAACTGGCTACCGCCATCCGCCGCCGCGAGCTGTACCTGCATTACCAGCCGATCATCGAACTGGACACCGGCATCTGCGTCGGCGCCGAGGCGCTGGTGCGCTGGCAACGCCCGGATGGCACCCAGGTGCGCCCTGACCTGTTCATTCCGCTGGCCGAAGAGGCCGGCATGATCGCCGACGTCACCGACCTGGTGATCGAGAACGTGGTGCGCGACATGCGTGAGCTGCTGGTCGCCGACCGCAGCGCGCACATCGCGATCAACCTCGCCGCCGAAGACATCAGCAGCGGTCGCGCCCTGAAGATGATCTCCCGGCACATGGCCGGCAGCGGCATCCTGCCGCAGCAGATCTGGATGGAGGCCACCGAACGTGGCTTCCTCGATCTGGACCGCGCGCGCACCATGCTCGCCGCCGCCCGCCGCACCGGCCACAGCGTGGCCATCGATGATTTCGGCGTCGGCTTCTCCAGCCTGCAATACCTGCAGCAGCTGCCACTGGATGCGCTGAAGATCGACAAATCATTCATCGATGCGATCGGCACCGAAAGCGCCACCAGCCCGGTCACGCCGCACATCATCGACATGGCCAAGGAGCTGGGCCTGTGGGTGGTGGCCGAGGGCGTGGAAACCGAAGCGCAGCTGGCCTACCTGCACAGCCGGCATGTGGAATTCGGACAGGGCTGGCTGTTCTCGCGGCCACTGCCGCGCGATGAGTTCGTCGCCTTCCATCAGAAGCGGCAGCAGCAGTACGGCGCTGCACGCGAACACATGCAGAACCCGCGCAGCGTGCCGATCGAGCGTGAGGGAGTGGAGTAGGACGGCGAACGGCGCAGCCCCTCGTGGCGGATCGCGCCCGGTGGATCCATCAGGTGGGGCCGGGTGGGCAAGACCGGGGTTGGGCGTCCTGCCCAACCCACCCACCCGGCCAGGGGCACATTGCGGCGGCGTCCCGCCACGGAATCAACGGAAGAAAGCGAAAGCAAAGGCAAACGCGGGTCGCTGCCCTCGGTAGATCCACGCCATGCGTGGATGGCGTGGACCACGGTAGTGCCGGCCGCTGGCCGCCCCCTCCGTAACGTTTGGCCTGCGCCTACGCCCAGGTCTTCGGCCGTGCCAGCAGCCACGCGGCGGTCACCGCCAGCAGCAGCAACGGCAGCCATCCCAGCTGGCGTGGGCCGCTGGCCTGCAGCAGCACGCCGCCTGCCACGCCGCCGGCCGCAATGGCCAGGTTCCAGCCGGTCACCAGCATCGACTGCGCCAGGTCCGCAGCGGCCCCGGCGCGCCGTGCCAAGGCGGTCTGGAACAGGGTCGGCACGGCGCCGAACGCCACGCCCCACAGGATCGTCGCCAGCAGCAGTGCGCTCGCCACGCCAGGCCACACCAGCAAAGCCAGCACCGGCACGATGAAGCCGATCACCGCCGCCCACACCAGCGCATGCAGGTGGCGATCCACGCCCCAGCCGGCAATCACGATGCCGACAATCGCCGCCATGCCGAACGCCAGCAGCAGCCGGTCCAGCCAAGCACCGGCACCCGCGTCGACCGCCAGCGGCTCGATATAGGTGTACAGCACGTTGTGCGCCAGCACGTACAGCGCCATCACCAGCAGCGCACTGCGTACACCGGGCAGGCGCCACACGGTCGCCAGCGAAGTGCGTTGCCCGGCCCCAGCGGCCGGCAGCGCAGGCAACGCCCAGCGCGCGTAGGCCAGCAGCAGCAGACCCAGCACGCTCATCAGCGCGAACGCCCAGCGCCAGCCGATCTGCTGGCCCAGCAGCGTCCCTGCCGGCACCCCCAGCGACAGCGCCAGCGGCGAACCGACCATCGCGACCGCGATGGCCCGTCCCTGCAGCGACGGCACCACCATGCGCGCGGCATAACCGGCCACCAGCGACCACAGCAGGCCACCGCTCACGCCGGCCAGGAAGCGCGCAGCCAGGATCAGCGCGTAACTGCTGCTCAACGCCGTCAGCGTATTGACCACCACGAAGCCAGCGATGGCCGCCAGCAGCAGCGGACGCCGTGGCAGGCGCTGGGTCAGCGCGGTCATCGGCAGTGCAGCCATCACCGAACCCAGCGCATACACGCTCACCAGCTGGCCGACCGCCGCATCACTCACGCCCAGGCTTTCGCCCATCGGCCGCAGCACACCCGCCGGGAGGGTCTCGGTCAACAGGGTGATGAAGCCGCCACCGGCCAAGGCAAGCAGGCCCGCCCACGGCAGGCGCGTGGCCTCGCCGGGCGGACTGGCGGCATCGATGGCATGGCCGCTCATCGCGTTGCCCCCAGGTCGGCATAAATCGCATCGCGCAGGTCATCGACGAATACGCCATCCATCCCTTCGTACAGGGTGTTGGTCAGCGCCACCACGCTCAGCCCACGCGACGGGTCGACGAACCAGCTGTGCCCGTAGGCACCGCCCCAGCGCCAGGTGCCTTCGCGCTGTGGCGTGCCGCTGGCGGCGGCGTCGCGCAGTACCGCAAAGCCCAGCCCGAAGCCCCAGCCGGCCGGTTCCGGCGGCCCCTGTTCGCCCACCTGCCCGGTGGCCATCTCCTCCGCCAGCGCGAGTGGCAACAGGCCAGAGCGCTGTACGTCGCGCAAGGCCTCGAGCACCGCCATCACCTCATCGGCGGTACCGACCAGGCCGGCGCCGGCCGAAGCGAACCGGCTGGCGTCGGTGGCACGCGCAAGGCTGTACTCGATGCCGACCGTGCCCTCGAACGGCGCGACCGTCTCGCCTTCCTGCAGGCGATGCGGCTGCGGCGTGTCGCTCACATACGGCGTGGCCAGCCGCTCTGCATCGCGCGTGGCGAACGCGGTGTCGCGCAGGCCCAAGGGGGCAGCCAGCAGACGCTGGAACAGCGCCTGCAGCGTTTCACCGGTCGCGGCTTCGGCCACCGCACCGGCCACGTCCACGCCCAACGAGTAAAGCCACTGGCTGCCCGGCTCGAACAGCAGTGGCGCCTGCGCGATCCGGCGTACGTTCTCGGCCAGGGAAAGCGGGTTGGCGTCCATGCCATCGCTGACCCCAGCGCGCGCGTAGGGCCCCACCGCATCAGCCTCCAGGAAGCGATAGCCCAGCCCGCTGCTGTGGCTGAGCAGCTGGCGCAGGCTGATCGGCGGCGTGCGGCCATCGGCCAGCGCCGGGCGGAAGTCCGGCAGCCAGCGCTGTACCGGTGTGTCGAGGTCGAGCACGCCTTCGGCCACCAGGCGCAGGATCACCGTGGCCAGCAACGGCTTGCTGACCGATGCCAGCCGGAACAGCTGATCGCGCTGCATCGGCCTGGCCGACTCGCGATCGGCCAGCCCGGTCGCGCTGGCATGGCGCAGCACGCCGTGCTCGCGCACCAGCACCACCGCACCGACCAGGCGCAGCGGGTGGACCTGCTGCAGCAGCCGCTGCACCGAAGGCAGCGTCGGTGCAGGTTCAAGGGAAAGAGCGGCATTCATCGCGGTGATCCGTGGGGATAGGCCCGCCACGTTAGGCAGCACGACGCGGCGCAAAAAGCCGGTTGCCGCTCCGGGCATCATGGACCGTGCAGTCCGCAATCGGCATGATGCCCGGAACTGGAACGCCGCAAGGGCTGCCCGAGGCCCCGCACCACAGTGTTGCGACGGCCGCGCCGCGTGCCGCGATCACCCGCCCCTACCCTGCCGTTTTCATTGCCGGTACGCCCATGTCAGTCCTGGACAACCTCGCCAACCTGCAGACCTTCGTCCACGCCGCCGACACCCGCAGCTTCGTCGAGACCGGGCGCCTGCAGGGCATCTCGGCATCGGCCGCAGGCAAATGCGTTGCGCGGCTGGAGCACGCACTGGGCGTGCGCCTGTTCCACCGCAGCACGCGCAGCATCACCCTCACCGCCGAGGGCCAGCTGTTCCTGGTGCGCTGCCGGCGCATCCTCGACGAACGCGATGCCGCGCGCACCGAACTGGCGCAACCGCACGCTGCACCGAGCGGCACGCTGCGGATCAGCCTGCCACTGGTAGGCGACCTCACCCTGCCGTTGATGGCCGAATTCATGGCCGCGTATCCGGACATCCGCCTCGACCTGGATTTCAGCGACCGGCTGGTCGATGTCATCGAGGAAGGTTTCGATGCGGTGCTGCGCGTTGGCGAACCCAGCGACTCGCGGATGAACGCGCGCCGGCTGGGGGTGTTCCCGCGGCGTGTCGTCGCCTCGCCGGGCTACCTGCAGCGTCGCGGCGTTCCACGCACGCCGGCCGACCTGCTGCAGCACACGTTGCTGCACTATCGCTTCCCCAGCACAGGCAAGCTGGAGCCGTGGCCGATCCACTGGCCCGACCACGAAACACCGCAGGAGCTGCCGGTGCACATGGTGGCCAACACCATCGAGGCGCGGGTGGCGCTGGCGCTGCGCGATACCGGCCTGGCCTTCGTGCCGGTGCACTCGGTGCGCGATGCGCTGGCCGGCGGCCGCCTGGTCACCGTGCTGGAGGATCATGTGCACTCCTGCGGCACCTTCCACCTGCTGTGGCCGTCGGGCCGACACGTATTGCCGAAGCTGCGGGTGTTCATCGACTTCGTCGGCGCCCGCCTGGACACCGTGCCGTAGATCCACGCCATGCGTGGATGCGTCTCGCGGCGAAAGGAAGCCGAGCATCGGCTCGGCTCTACAGAACCGCCCGACCATCGGTAGCGCCGGGCCATGCCCGGCGGCCGCACACCTGACCATTCAGCCACTGCCGCTATACTGCCCGCTCATTCCTCCCAGAGGCTCGCGACCAATGCGCCATTGATGCCGCCGTCTTCCCAAAAGACGGCCTGACTCTTCCCGCCCCTGCGCGCAGGGGAGAACCCGGCATCCATGGAGGTCGCATGACCACACATTCCCTCACGCTCGATCGCGTGTCGTATCGGCTGGCCGACGGCCGCCCGCTGTTTTCCGATCTGTCGTTCTCCTTCGATCCGGTCGCCACCGGCCTGGTCGGTGCCAATGGCACCGGCAAGAGCGTGCTCGCACGCCTGCTGGCCGGTCGGGTGCGACCAGAGAACGGGCAGGTGCGCAGCAGCGGCCGCGTGTTCCTGTTGCCGACGCCCGGCTATCCACCCGCCGGCACGGTCGGTGAACTGGCCGGCGTCGGCGCGGAACTGGCCGCACTGCAACGCATCGAAGCCGGCAGCGTGGATGAGGCCGACTTCGCCTGCGTCGGCGACCATTGGGATCTGCGCGAGCGCCTGCAGCAGCAATGGCAGGCGCTCCGCCTGCCCGACGATCTCGATCCCGCCCAACCCGCCGCGCTTCTCAGTGGCGGCCAGGCCATGCAGGTGGCGCTGTCCGGCGCCTGGGCCAGCGGCGCCGATTGGCTGATCCTGGACGAACCCAGCAACCACCTCGATGGCCGCCATCGCCAACAGTTGTACGAACGGTTGCAGCAGTGGCGCGGCGGCCTGCTGGTGATCAGCCATGATCGCGAGCTGCTGGCGCAGATGCAGCAGATCGTCGAGCTCGACGCGCGCGGGCTGCATCGCTATGGCGGCCCGTGGCAGCACTACGCCGACGCGCGGGCCGCCGAACGCGAAGCGGCCGCCGCACAGCTCGACCACGCCCGCGCCCAGCACCGGCAGCAACAGCGCAGCGCGCGCGAGCAGCACGAACGCCAGCTGCAGCGCCAGGCACGTGGCAATCGCGATGCGAAGCAGGCCAACCAGGCACCGATCCTGCTTGGCCGGCAGAAACAGCGTGCAGAGGCCAGCCGCAGGCGCGCGCAACAGGTACAGGCCGATCGTCTGCAGGCCAGCGCCGACCAGCTGCGCGCAGCGGCTTCGGCAGTTCACGCCGCGCCGGAGCTGGCGCTGTTCGCCGGTGACGGTGAACGCGGCAACGCACGTCTGCTGCAGGCGGAGTCGCTGGTGCTGCCGCAGGGTTGCAGTGCACCGTTGCAATTGGAGATCCGCCGCGGCCAGCGCATCGCCGTGGTCGGTGACAACGGCAGTGGCAAGTCCACGCTCCTGCGCGTGCTGGCCGGCCAGCTGCCTGCACGCAGCGGCATCGTGCAGCGCCATGCACCTCTGGCGCTGCTCGACCAGCAGCTGCTGGGGTTGTCCGGCCAGTGCAGCATCCTTGACACCGTGCAGGCCGCCAACCCGCGTGCCGACCCCAGCGAACTGCGAACACGACTGGCCCTGCTCGGGCTGGACGCACAGCGCATCCAGCGCGCAGCCCACAGCCTCAGCGATGGTGAACGGGTGAAAGGCGCGCTGGCCAGCGTGCTGTATGCCGATCCCGCACCGCAGCTGTTGCTGCTGGACGAGCCGGGCAACGCGCTGGATCTGAGCGCGTTGCAGGCACTGGAAGAACTGCTGGCGGCATGGCCGGGCGCGCTGCTGATGGTCAGCCACGACCGGCACCTGCTGCAGGCATTGCGGCCGACCCACGTGCTGCAGGTGGGCACCGGGGGGTGGCAGTGGCGTGACGCCTTGTAGATCCACGCCATGCGTGGACCTACTGCAGCAGCCGAGCATGGGCTCGGCTCTACAGGATAGGCCATGCGTGGATGCATGCATGGCCTATCGACCAGGGGTAGTGCCGGCCGCTGGCCGGCAACCCATGGATCCTCAGTGCACCGTCACCGCTTCCACACCGGGAACGCCTGCGGCAGCTGTTGCCACAGCAGCGGCCCCGCACGCAGTTCCTGGTCGTTGAGCAGGCACGCGTCCAGCTCCGCACGCACCGCGCGCTCATCCATGTGCACGCCAATCACCACCAGCTCCTGGCGGCGGTCGCCCCACAGCGGGTGCCACAGCCGCTGCATCGCCGAATGCGCGGCCGCATCCGGGAAGTCTTCCAGACCCGGCAACGGTGCGCTCCAGCAGTCGGCCTGCTGCCGCGCCCAGCCCAGGTCGCTGTACGGCAGCGGCGTGGGCGGCAGCAGTGGCGCGGTGTCCTCCAGCCCAGCCCGCACGCGATCACGCGCGGCGTACCAGAACCCCGCCGCCTGCGTTCGCGTCGCGGCGCCCACGGTGTTCAGCTCGCCCACCCAGTCCATCCGGTTGGCCAGCCAGAACCAGCCCTTGCTGCGGATCACGCCGGGCATCCCCGACTGCAGCGCGCGGGCGAAGCGCGCGGGATGGAACGGTCGCCGCGAGCGGTAGACGAAACTGGCGATGCCGTACTCTTCGGTCTCCGGCGTATGCTCGCCACGCAGTTCCTTCACCCAGCCCGGCGCACGTTGCGCACGCTCGTAGTCGAAGCGGCCGGTGTCCAGCAGCTCGGCCAGTGGCACGTCACCGAAGCGGGACAGCAGCAGCTTCGCGTCGCGGTTCAGGCCGCGCAGCACGGCCAGCGTGTCCTGCAGCACTTCGTCATCCACCTGGTCGACCTTGCTGACCACGATCACGTCGGCGAACTCGACCTGCTCGCACAGCAGGTCGACCACGCCGCGGTCGTCATCCGGCCCGGCCTGCTGGCCACGCTCGGCCAGGCGCAACGTCGAGCCGAAGTCGGCGAGAAACGCGCTGCCATCCACCACCGTCACCATCGTGTCCAGGCGCGCGATGTCACTCAGGCTGAAGCCCTGCTCGTCGCGCACCGCGAACGTGGCCGCCACCGGCATCGGCTCACCGATGCCGGTCGACTCGATCAACAGGTAGTCATAGCGACCGGCGTCGGCCAGGCGCCGCACTTCCTGCAGCAGGTCATCGCGCAGCGTGCAGCAGATGCAGCCATTGCTGAACTCCACCAGCGTCTCTTCGGTGCGGCGCAGTTCGGCGCCGCCCTCGCGCACCAGCTGCGCGTCGATGTTGACCTCGCTCATGTCGTTGACGATGACCGCCACACGCAGGCCGGCGCGGTTGCGCAGGATCTGGTTGAGCAGGGTGGTCTTGCCGGCCCCGAGGAAGCCGGACAGCACGGTGACCGGAAGGCGACGGTCGGCGCGGGAAACAGTGTTCATGTCGGAGCGGGTTGGCTGCGGAGCGGAAATGTTACTGTATAACACTATCTGCGCAAGGAACGTCCCCCGATGAAGTCGCCGTCTGCCGCCCTGCTCGATGCCGGCGCGGTCGCCCTGTCCAGCCTGTGCCTGCTGCACTGCCTGGCGCTGCCCCTGCTTGCCGCCGCGCTGCCGCTGTTCGGCAGCTGGGCCGAAGCGGAATGGGTCCACCTGCTGTTCGTGGCCATCGCCCTGCCGTTGACCGGCTACGCGCTGTGGCGTGCCGAGCGCCGCCATCCATTGCCGGTGCTGGCCTGGGCCACCGCCGGCGCGGGGCTCGGCCTGCTGCTGGCCGGCGCGTTGGCGCTGCCCTCGCACGACTGGGAGACACCGATGACGGTCATCGGCAGCCTGCTGCTGGCCGCCACGCATATCTGGAACGCGCGGCACCGGCACGGGTAGTGCCGGCCGCTGGCCGGCAACCCCATGAACACCGCGGACGGCCGGCACTACCCTTGCTATTTGCCGTAGCGGCGCAGCAGTTCGACCAGCACTTCGGCCTCGGCCGCCCGCTGCTGCGGGTCGTCGGCGCCGACCACATGTTCCTGCAGGTGCTCGTGCAGCAGCTCCATCAGCAGGCTGTGGGCGGCGCCGCGCACCGCAGCAACCTGCACCAGCACGTCCGCACAGTCGCCGACCTCACCTTCCGGCCTGTCCAGCGCCTGCTCCAACGCCGCCACCTGGCCGCCGATCCGGCGTACCCGGGTCAGCAGCTGCTTTCGATTCGTGTGTACATGGGCCATGGGCGCATCGTATACCCTATGGGGGTATCCTTCCACCCTCTGGTCTTCCCATGCACCTGGATGCCCTCGCCGCCGCCCGTCGCCACGAACACCGCTTCGACGACGGCAACCCGCTGGCCGAACGCAATACCCGCCGCGCCCTGTGGCTCACCGTCAGCATGATGCTGGTGGAAATTGTCGGCGGCTGGTGGTTCAACTCCATGGCCGTGCTCGCCGACGGCTGGCACATGAGTTCGCACGCACTCGCGCTGGGCCTGGCAGTGTTCGCCTACCGCTGCGCGCGCCGCTACGCGCTCGACCCGCGCTTCGCCTTCGGCACCTGGAAGATCGAGATCCTGGCCGGCTATACCAGCGCCATCGCCCTGCTTGGCGTCGCCGCGCTGATGGCGGTGCAATCGCTGGAGCGGCTGTGGGTACCGGCGCCGATCCACTACAACGAAGCCATCGCCATCGCTGCGGTCGGGCTGGGCGTGAACCTGCTATGCGCCTGGTGGCTGCACGACAGCCCGGGCCACGCGCATCACCACCACGGCCACGACCACGACCACGATCACACCCATGCGCACGGTCATGACCTCAACCTGCGCTCGGCCTACGTCCACGTGCTGGCCGACGCCGCCACCTCGGTGCTGGCCATCATCGCCCTGCTCGGCGGCAAGCTGCTGGGCCTGACCTGGCTGGACCCGGTGATGGGCCTGGTCGGCGCCGTTCTGATCACGGTGTGGGCGATCGGCCTGCTGCGCGACAGCGGCCGCATCCTGCTCGACGCGCAGATGGACGCGCCGGTGGTGGCCGAAGTGCGCGAAGTGATCGAACAGGGCCCGTGGCCGGCGCGCCTGGCCGACCTGCACGTCTGGCAGGTGGGTCGCGGCAAGTACGCGGTCAGCGCCAGCGTGGTCACCAGTGACGCCACGCTGGATGCCGATACCGTGCGCAACGCGCTGGCGATCCATGAAGAGCTGGTGCACGTAACG
The DNA here is from genome assembly GCF_030910085.1 of Stenotrophomonas maltophilia group sp. RNC7. Taxonomy (NCBI): domain Bacteria; kingdom Pseudomonadati; phylum Pseudomonadota; class Gammaproteobacteria; order Lysobacterales; family Lysobacteraceae; genus Stenotrophomonas; species Stenotrophomonas maltophilia group sp. RNC7. Next base: position 26,065 of record NZ_JAVFVN010000477.1, read on the forward strand.
GTGGAGATCCACCGTAGCTGATCCTGCGCGACTGCGGTCGAATCTGTAGAGCCGAGCCATGCTCGGCTGTCGCAGGCCATCAGCCGAGCACGGGCTCGGCTCTACAGTCAGAGCTTCAGCATCATCCGCAGCAGGTACATCAGCAGCGGCAGCGCACTCAGCACTGCACCGCCGATGCCGATCCATGGCCAGCGCTCACCGCGCACGCGCGAGGCTACGGCCAGGCCGCCACCCACCAGCGCCGCACCCAGCACGCCCACGCCCAGCCCTGCGGCCATGCCATTGCCACCCGCAGCGACCGCCGCCTGTGCCGCCACGGTGCCTGCCCCCCACCCCACTGCAATGCCCAGCCAACTGGCCACGCCGCACCACGGTGCCTTGCCCTGCGCCATCCGAAAACCCCTGTGTCCTTGCCGAATTTCTGTACGGGCCACGCCCGCATGCCGCCTACACTAGCCGCACCTGCCCTGTAGGGACATCCCATGCGCACGCTCCGCCTGCTGCTGCCCGGTGCCCTCCTCCTGCTCACCGCCTGCAGTGGTGACGCCGGGCTTCCTTTCAGCGCCGACCCGTTGCAGGGCTGCTTCGCCACCGGCGCGCGCAAGCCGGCCGACTTCCGCATCGACAAGGAAGGCGGCCAGTACTTCGTCTCCTTCAGCCGCGGCGACCAGTGGCAGCGCGAGCCCAATGCGCTGCACAGGGCCACCCGCAGCGAGATCAGCCGCTACTTCCGCGATGACGCCGAGCAGATCGACAGCGCGTTGATCCGCATGGCCGGTGGCTTCGGCATCTTCCACTTCAACAAGGACGCGACGTTGAAGGGCAAGGCCAGCGATAGTGACTACATGGCGTTGATGCTGATCGGGGCCGGGCCGGTGTATGCGGTGAAGTGCATTTGAGCAGACGTTTGCTACAGCTTCTTTCGTGGTTAACAGTCTGAAACATAAGAAAAGTTTCAAAACAACGATAACTGGATAGGTATCTCGTCGGGCGACCAGAACTCAGTTCAGCATCAGCTCTCCATCCCAAAAGAGGAGCTGAGACATGAAGTTGAAGCAATTCGCCTTTTTGATAGCGGCCTTTCTGCCCGCGACCGCGATTGGCGCTAGCGAGCGCCTAAGCATAGATGTCGTAGTCGCGAATCCAGACGGAAGTGTCAGCGTAGATAGGACAAGCAGCTGGCCAGACTTCAATGGCGGCATCGTGGACGTGACACAGCGCCTGAAACAAGATGATTTTGGGAGACTCAGCTATCGCTATGAAGACCAGAGTAGAGCCACTCAGCTCTATCACCAAGCCTATTGCGAGTCGATGGAAATGACACCCTCAAGCGGGACCATGACGTTGTCGGGTCCCTCCACCGGCTGGTCTTGCTACAGCGATGATCCCGCGCCCCCTGCCGACCCTGTGAACAGTATTGATTGGGCAACGGCGACTGCACCAAGTGGTCGGGTACCCGTTGGTCAGAATATCTTTCCCATTGGGAGCGGGAGTTGGGAGAGCTCTATTGGCGGCATGAGACGTTCAACCCTCAGCGTGGACAATGGACGCTGTATTGCACAGGAAATCGACCACTACGCTGGGCCGTTCAGAGGCAGAACCCAGTTTGGCGTCAATTGCTATTTTTCGCAGTCCAAGTTTGCAAACACCATGATGGAGACCTGCATCCCCAAGCAATGTGCCACCAATAGAGGGACGATCTTCGCTCAATAGCTCCTAGAGGGAGATGCCCATGCCCAAAGGCAGGGCATCTCTCGTCCATGCATCAACGCCATCTACTCACTGGCAAAGGACTGACGAAATGACATTCAGTCTTGGATATTGGAACATGCTGCCCCTCCTGCTGATGGCCGGTGCAATACAGTCTCAGGGGGCCTATGACGAAGTCCGGCAGCTGCCCGATGGCCAGACCCTGATCATGCGCATCCTGGACTGGGATCTCGGTGATGGTCGCCATGAGCGCGTTACCGTGCATTGGCTGCTGCAGGAGGACGGCCGCATGCGCTACGACTTCGATCGGCAGCCACCGCAAACCCAGGAGGTCCATCGCCAATCGTGCGCGCGGCAGGGCATGCAGCCGTCGCGTGGCGTCGGCATGATCGCGGGGGAAGGGACCGCGCACGGCTATAGCTGCACCAGCCAGCGGTAGCCTCGCGCCCACGCCCGGCTGTTCCCGTCTGCATCCACACAGGGCGTGGATCTACTGCGGCAGCCACGCGTGGCCCCGGCAACAGCTGCGGTACCATGCCCTCCCCCGAACCGCCCCGGTACCCACCGTGCCCCATTACACCGGCCCCCTGCTGACCCGCGACAGCGCCGACACCCTGCGCCGTGCCCATGACAAGGGCGCCGCCGACTGGCAGGGCTCGCTCGACCTCGGCCGCAGCCAGGACAGCGTGGCGCTGGATGCGGACAGCTTCCACTTCCGGGGCCAGCCCTACCCGTGGCCGGGCAAGCTGAAGGACCGCACGCTGTACTACTGGGATGGCGAGGACTTCGCGCCGATCTCGCGCTACAGCGGCTCGCTGATCAAGCTGGTGCCGACCGAATGGGGCGCACCGACCTTCGAGATCGACGGCATCAAGATGCTGCCGACCTCCAAGCTGTCGCCGTTCGAGGATGCGCGCCGCAAGGTGGAGCTGGTCGCCCCGGCCGGCAAGGTCATCCTCGATACCTGCGGTGGCCTCGGTTACTTCGCCGCCTGCGCGCTGGAGGCCGGTGTCGGCCAGATCCGTTCGTTCGAGAAGAACGCCGATGTGATGTGGCTGCGCACGCTCAACCCGTGGTCGCCGGATCCAGACTCTGCTGCCGCCGGTGGCCGCCTGCAGTTCAGCCACGGTGACGTCTCGCAGCAGATCGAACAGGTGGCCAGCAACAGTGTCGACGCAATCCTGCACGACCCACCGCGCTTCGGCATCGCCGGCGAGCTGTACTCGCAGGTGTTCTACGACCACCTCGCCCGCGTCATCCGCAAGGGCGGTCGCCTGTTCCATTACACCGGCGCGCCGAACAAGCTGACCAGCGGCCGCGACGTGCCGCGTGAAGTGGCCAAACGCCTGGAAAAGGCTGGTTTCAAGGCGGAACTGGCGCTCGACGGCGTGCTGGCCGTCAAGCGCTGAGCCTCACTCCGAGTCGACCTTGGCCAGCTTCATCACCCACGCCGGCACCTCGGGTTCGCCGGCGTAGAAGTCCTTCGGCTTGTTCTCCGCCATCGCCCAGCGATGCAGCCAGCTCGGGCCATAGCGGCCGTTGTAGCCTTCCGCACCCCGCGCATACGCTGGATCACGCATCGCTTCGTCCAGTGAAATGAAGCGATAGCCGCGGCGCTTCGTGGCCGCCACCAGTTCGGCAAAGGTCGCCGCGTTGAGCTCATTGGCGTGCATCAGCCACACCTGCGGCAGCGCGTACCCCAGCAGCGCCTGCGACTGCTTCTCGTAGTAGTCCAGCTTGTTCAGCATGTACGGCACGTAGCCCTTGCGCAGCTGCGCCAGCGTCGCTTCGCGTGCAGGCGAATCCGCCTGCTCGTTCATCACGTTGGCATAGGCGAACGCCCACACCCATTCCCCGTTGTCCACCGTCACCGGCGCCACGCGGTAGCCATGCTGCTTGAAGAACGCGTCCATCTGCATGCGCTCATCCGTAGTGCGCCCGGCGCGCAGGTAGGGGTGGCGCATCCACTGTGGCGCCTGTCCCTTCTCGGCCAGCAGCGGCCGCAGCACCGTCTCGCCGCGCAGGAAATCCTGTTGGAACGCCGCCACGCCCTTCGCATTCAGATCCATGTGCGAGTACGTGTGGTTGCCCAGCACATAGCCCGCATCGCGCCAGTCGCGCAGCATCTGCACCCGCGCCGGCTGCACCTGTCCATTCACCTCAAGCTTGTTCTCGTTGACGAAGCCCACCACCGGCACGCCGGCCTCGCGCAGCTGGGCCATCAACGCTTCGTGCCGGGCCTGCAGATCCGGCGGCACGATCTGGTCCAGCCGTGCCCATGGCAGATCATCGATGGTCACCGCGATACGACGGTCCACCTCGGCGGCGTGTACGGCCAGCGAACACAGCAACAACGGCAACGCACGCAGCAACAAGCGCATCGGGTCTTCCCTGGAGTGGCGAGGCGTCGACTGTAGCGCGATTGCCGCGCGCCGCCGAGCGTGCTCAGCCCGCCCGGGCCCACGCGATCGCGCGCCACAGGGCAACGCCACCGGCCATCGCGGCCAACAACAGCACCGTCAACACCAGCGCCAGATCATCCGGATTGCGCAGCAGTGGCGCGTTCACGCGCGTCAGGATGTGGAACACCACGCGCTGCGCCTGCTCCAGCGGTACATCACCCTCCGACACCAGCTCCACCAGGCACGCCGTGGGTGACAGCCGCGCCACATTGCTCCACGCATTCTCGTACAGGTGCAGGACCCATCCGGCCAAAGCCAGTGCACCACCGTGCAGCACCATAAGCGCCACGTTCGCCGTGCGCAGCCGATCGCGCAGCCACAGCGCACGGCTTGCGCACACCGCCATGGCCCCCAGCAACGCCAGCACCACGCCTGCCCATGGAATCCAGCCCAGGGGTTGCCAGTCATCCAGTGCGCCCGCACGCGCCATCACCTGTTCGGCAACCTTCAATCGCGCGTGCGCGTCCGGGCCGCCACAGGCCACCGTCACCGGCTCCAGCAACAGCTCCACACGGTAATGGAAGAAGCCGGCAGCCAGTACCACAGACAGCAGCGCGACCCACTGCAGCATCAACAGGATCGGCCCCTGCCCACAGATGCGGCGGATTCGGGAGGTGGCGGCGCTCATCGGTTCATCCATGACAGCAAAGAGCCATCCTAACCAAGCGCTTCGCACGTGTCGGCTGGCGGATGCGACACACACCACGCAGCGCCGTTACGATGGCACGGTTGTTTGAATGCGAATTTTCCTTGGTGTTCCCGATGGTGATGCTGTACCTGATCATACGAACGCTGCTGCCCCTGCTGGCATTCGTGCTCGCGTGGTGGCTGCTCGCGCGCCTGATCGACGCGCGCGTCGCCCGGCTGCCACGCGTCCCGTTGAACCTGCCGGCGCACAGCAGCAGCCCGCGCAGGAAGGATCGGCGCATCTACGCGCGCAAGCTGCGGCGCAAGCCGGGGCTGCGCACGGCGACCCGCGCCGCCGCCGCGCCGCGCAGTTGGCGCCTCGCCGCAGCTGTCCTGTCGATAGGCGTGCTGGCCGCCACTGTGGTCGCCATCCCCGATGGCGCGCGCTTCCAAGTGATGGTGGGCAATGTCACGGGCTACCCGGGAACAATCATCGAGGTGCGGGTTCCCGCAGCAGCACAGCCTGTCGTGCTGCAGGCATGGCGCCCCGTACTGGCACACCTGGGAAGGCCCGTAGCGATGCGCTATCCGATCGCTCGCACCGGCGGCGAGCATGAAGCCCATGCGGTCGTACCCGTGCAGGTACGGCTGCAGGGTGATCGCCTGCAGGTGGCCATCGCGCTGCCGGTGGACAGCGACGTTCTGCGTGCCGAACTGGCGCGACAGGCAGGATTGCCGGTCGAGGCGATCAACGTGCGGCGGCGCGACGTAGCGCCATGGCGGGAGTCGGGCTGGCGGCCACTGCCCGGCCCGTAGCGCCGCGCCCATGCTCGGCTGCCCTTTGCCCCTTCCCCGGACGGCACGCGCTGCGCGCGCCAGCCGAGCATCGGCTCGGTGCTACACCACGTCCCCACCCAGCCTGTGAATCACGACCCACGCGGCAGCTTCGCCGCCCACATGTTGTCCACCAGGTTCGGATACCGCCGCCCGTTCTCCTCGGCACGTTGCCGTGCCGCCGCCTTCTGCGCATCCGACAGCGGTTGCGACGTCTGCCCTTTGGGCCTGGGCTTTTTCCACGGGGGTGTCTTTGGCTCGCGCATCGCCGCAGCTTACCGCTTCAGGAAGTTCAGCAGCGCCAGATTGAAGCGGTCGGCGTGGCTGGTGTTGCAGCCGTGCGGCGCCCCCTCCAGGATCACCACTTCGCTGCCCTTGATGGCCTTGTGGGTACGCTGGCCAGAGCCCTCGAACGGCACGATGGCGTCACTGTCGCCGTGCAGGATCAAGGTCGGCACCGTGATCTTCTTCAGGTCATCCCGGAAATCGGTCGTGGCGAACGCCTTCATGCAGCCCAGCGCCGCCGCCTGGTCGGATTGATGGCACAGCGCGATCGCCGCCTGGCGCGTCTCCTCGGTGACCATCAACTGGCCGTTGCCGCTGAAGAAGTCGCGGGTGAAGCCATCGAAGAACGCCTCGCGGTCCTTCTCCAATCCGCTGCGCATTTCATCGGCCTTGGCCTGCGTCAGTGGACCTTCCGGATTGTCGTCGCTGCGCAGCAGGAACGGTGGCACAGCGGCCGCGAACACCACACTGTGCAGGCGATCCTGGCCATGGTTGGCCACGTAGCGCGCCACCTCACCGCCGCCCATCGAGAAACCGACCAGGGTGACGTCGCGCAGGTCACGTTCCTCGATCAGCCCCGCCAGGTCCGCCGCCAGCGTGTCGTAGTCGTAACCTTCGGCCGGCTTGTCAGAGCGGCCAAAGCCACGCCGGTCGTAGCTGATCACCCGATACCGGGCGTCGCGCAGGATCGCCACCTGCGTCTTCCAGGCATCGGCGGACAGCGGCCAGCCGTGGATCAGGATGACCGGGCGGCCATCGCCACCCGTGTCTTCAACGTGCAGGCGGATGCGGGAAGCAGGCATGGGCGCTCCTGTGGAAGGGAAGGATTTCAGGCTAGTGGTCGTCACCTGTGGCGGCTGTGAGGGAATCCCGGTCGCTCATGACATCCCCTGCACAGGCAACGGCCTCTAGGCTGGAACCGGGCCGCCAATATGGGCATTCATTCCGTGGCAGGGCCGTTTCGTCGGAAGCCGGCTGCAGTGGCCCAAACGCCATGCGAGCCTGCGTGAACCCTCCCTGGAGCCTCGCCATGCTGCTGCCCACCCTGCCCCTGCTGGCCGCCGGCCTCGTTGTCGCGCCAGCGCCCGCCGACAGCCTGCGCGTGCAGATCCGCCAGGCCGATACCCAGCTGTTCGCTGCGGCCTTCGAGGCCTGCGATGCCGACAAGGCTGCTGCGATGACGACCGACGACATGGAGTTCTTCCATGACAAGGATGGCAAGTCGGCCAGCAGCCGCGAGGACTTCCGCCACAGCGTGGCCAACCTGTGCAGCAGCGCGCGCAAGGGTGGTTGGCAGCTGCGCCGCGAGCTGGTGGAATCTTCGCTGCAGGTGTTTCCGCTGCACGATGAGCGGGCGCTCGAAATCGGCGACCACCGCTTTTACGAGCGCGGCAAGGACGGCGTGGAACGCTGGACCGGCCAGGCCCGCTTCATCCAGGTCTGGCGCCGCGTGGACGGGCACTGGCTGGCCGAACGGGTGATCAGCTACGACCATCGGCCGGCAGACTGATCCTTCGGGTGCGCTTCACGGGCTGGATCTATACTGGCGGGGTTCACCCCGACCCACCGCTACCGTTCGATCGCCATGGCAGAGATCACCCCCAACCACCCCGACTATGGCCTCAACCAGCAGATCCGCCAGGGCGTGGCCGCACTGGACGCCCAGCATGGCCGTGCGTTCGACCAGACCAGCGAACGCCTGACCGCCAGCCTGACCGTGCTCGCCCGCGAACAGGGCCTGCAGCAGGTCGACCACGTGCTGGTCAGCAACGCCACGGCCCAGCACCCGGCCGGACACAACATCTTCGTGGTGCAGGGCGACCCGGCCAATCCGGCGCACCTGCGCGCGATGATGCCGACCGCAGTGGCGGCGCAGACGCCGGTGGAGCAGTCGATGCAGAAGTTGGGGTTGGGTGTGCAGCAGCAGGTTGAGGCGCAGGCGCAGGAAATGCAGAACCCCGCGCCGCGGCTGGGGTAAACGCTGCGACATGAAATAGGGGCAGCGCGTTGCGCCCTGCCCCTGCATTTACAGCCTGTGCACCGCTGTTACAGCTGGATCCGCGCCACGCTCTCGTCAGCGCCCTTGTCATCCTTCTCGCCGTTCTTGATGCTCACGAACAGCACGTTGTTCTTCGCATCCAGCGCCAGGCTGTTCGGGTGGGTCGGCACCGTGTAGGTGGCCACCTTCTGGTAGCTGTCACTGTTGTATGCGGTCACCGTACCGGCTTCGCGGTTGGTCACGTACAGGCGCTTGCGCGGTGCATCCAGCAGGATACCCAGCGGGCCGGCGTCGGTCGGGATGCTGGCCAGTTCCTTGCCGGTGCTGCGGTCCAGCACCAGCACGCGCTGGCCCGGATGCTTGCTGACCAAACCGCTGCTCTTGGCCTGGTAGCCACGCAGGAATTCCGAGCCCTGGTCGGTCACGAACAGCCGCTTGCCGGCCGGGTCCAGGGCGATGTTCATCGGCTGCTCGGCGGCGATCCTGTGCTGCGCCACCACCTTGTTCGAATCGGTACCCACTACCACCAGCTCGGCCAGCAGGTTGCTGGTGTACACGCGCTTGCTGGCCGTATCCAGCGCCAGGCCCGGCGCCTTGGCATTGCCCAGGCCGTCGATGGTGTTGATCACCTTCAGCGTGGTGGTATCGATCACGAACAGCACGCTGCTCACGTCCGGCTGGCTGCTGTGGCCGGTCACGTACAGGCGGTTGGCCGCGCTGTCGACCACCAGCTCGCGCAGGTCGTGGGTGTAGGCGGCCTTACCGTCCTTGCCGGTCTTCTTCTCCATCAGCTGGATGGTGCCGACGGCCCTGTTCTGCGCGGTGTCGACCACGGTCACCGACAGGTCCACGGTGTTGCCCACGTACAGGCGGTCGTGGGCGTCATCCAGCACCACGCCGAACGCCTTGCGCTCCAGCGGGATGCGGTTTTCCACGGCCAGCGTGGCCGGGTTCAGGCGCAGCACCTGGGCCGGGCCGGCGTCATCGCCGAAACCGCCGGACGAGGCCACGAACACGGCGTTCTGCTTCGGGCTGTAGGCCAGCTCGTACAGGCCCTTGGCCACGGCCTGGCGCTGCACGGCGGTGGTGGCACTGGCGGCGGGCGCGTTGTCGGCGAACGCGGAGGGCACGCCGAGGCTGAGCGAAACGGCAACGGCCAGGGCGGCCGAGCGGAAGAGAGGAGTACGGAACATGCGAGCGTCCTTGAATGGGCACGGGAAGGTGTCCTGGCTCGCTGGGCCGTACTGCGACGGCCCGCCCCGCATCTGTCTGCGCGGGGTGGGCTGGCTGGGGATGCGGGGAAATGGTAGCAGGTGGGGGGCGTGGCGTGCGCCGGCGCGGGCATGGCCAACGCTCGACCTCGATGCTGCGCCCGCCGCTATGCCATCCGTGGGCCGTGGCTCCGCTGAAGCTGCTGCTCCTCCTGCAGGCGCTGCGCGTCTCGCTGCGGCTCATTCTGCTGCAACTGCGCGACCCGATCGAACGAGGCCTCCACCGGTGCCTGCGCAGCCACCTCCGCCGGCATGCCGGCGCGCTGGTGTGCCGGGTCACTGCGGTCCCCTTGCACGATGAACAGCTTCGGTGCGGTATCACCGCGCTGCTCGCCCAGCACCACCTCGTCCACGCGCGAGAACTGCTGCTCCTTCGACAGCGCGAGCAGGCTGGCACTGACATTGCCGTTGCGCGCCCCGAAAGCGCCGAGGTCGGCCACCTGCTGGTGGATCTGGTTGAGGCGGGCATGATCGTCGTGCGCCGGGTCTGCGGGCGTGCCGCTTGCCGCGAGGGTGCTGTTGCCGCGCCACTGCTCGCCGTTCTCGGTGAACATCCACTCGCGGAAGGTCTGCTTCGGCATCGGGTTCCACTGCACCTTGTCCAGTTCGCTGCCCTTCACCTGCTGCGGAATGGCGCTGACCGCGCGGATGTTGTCCAGGACCCTGGTAGCGCCCTCGTAGTTGCTGATCTCCCCGGCCAGCCCGACCGGGCGCAGGCCTGCGTGGTTCAGGGCACCCCATGCGAAGTCGGTGCACGCGTTGGAGAAGAAGTCGTATTCCATGTCGAAGCCGTGCTTCTTCGGGTCCGCGGAGAACTCGAGGATGCGGTCGTACTGCGCCTTGCTGATCTCGATCGTGCGCTCGAAGCGGGGTTTGTCGTAGACCAACACATCCATGTCATCGACTTTGCCCCTGTTCGGCTCGTCCTTGGTGCCTGCGTGGGTGAAGCCAATGCTCTCCGGCAAGGGTTCACCCGAACGGCGCAGCGACAGGAACATGTGCCCCGCGAACGATGGCTCCAGCAGAAACCTGTTTCCCTCAGCATCACGGCCGTAGCGCGGCGTGCCGGGGGCCGCCAGATGAATGGTTACGCTGTAGCGTTCGGCATCGTCCTTGTGCATGTCTACTTTCCTAGTGATTGGTAGCCAACGATCAGTTCTGCTTTCAGGCCTTCCAGCCGGGGCCGATCCTCCACAAGGTCCACCCGCAGAACGTAGCGCCCGGGTGCAATGCCTCCGACCTGCGCCAACTGCAACGTGCGATAGAGCACCTCTTCAGAGTACAACCCGGCCTCGGCCAAGCTGTTGATGTCCACGCTCCCCGTCGTCAGGTCTGTTACCACGCCATCCTCCCCGATTTTCTGAGAATCGCGTCCATCGCGAGTACGCTGCCAGAGCTGCACAGGACCAGGTGCACCGCCATCAATACGCTCCAGGCGCAGCCGCGTTGGCAGCCGTCCCAGCGTGATCTTCTCCGAAGCATCCAGCAGCCGTCGCGCATCGGTATCCTGCAGCCGCAACCCGATGTTCAGGATCGGAATGGCCGGCTTCTGGGGCGCCGGCAAATCAAACGTGACCTCAGCAATCCGACCGACCTTCTGCAACTGCACGACCCGCGTGAACGGCACAACCGTGCGTGCCTCGGCCTGTGCGCGCGTCAGCAGGGGCGGCGCAACCTCTGGCGCTGGTGACGCACGGCATGCCGCCAGCGCGCCCAGCACCGCCAGTACCACCGCCCCCCGCCGCAGTGGCCGCGTCATTGCTCCTTCAACCGCAGCGAATCGGCCACATCCGTCTTGGCTGCCACTTCAGTGGCGATGCTGGCGCGGCGGTGCCCCGGGTCGTTGCGGTCGCCCTGCACGATGAAGATGCTCTCGGCGGCATGGCTGTTCTGGGTCGGCCGGCTGAGCAGCACGTGGTCCACGCGCGAGAGATTGTTCTGCTTGGCCAGCACCAGCAGGCTGGCGCTGATGCGCTGGCTGGCCGCATCGAACGGGCGACCGTGCGCGGCATCCAGTTCGGCCACTTTCTGGATCAGCTGCGAGAACAGGCGATGGTCCGGATGTGAGGGGTCCAGCAGCGTGCCAGCCACTTCGATCGGCGTCGGCGGCGGCTCATCGCTGGCACGGTCGCCCTGGCGATGATGCTCGGCCTCGCGCTCGGGCATCGCGTGGTGGGTTTCGGCATTCAGATCGCTGCCCGGGAACGGCGCCGCAATGCACTGGATCTCCGGCAGGTTGAACAGCACCGCGAACTCGCCCAGGTTGCTGCTGCCATCCAGCGGCGCCGGCAGCGGATGCAGCCCGGCGTAGTGCAGGGCCGCCCAAACGAAGTCGCTGCAGCGGTTGATGGTGGCCGGGCGATCCACATCGAATTCGAACTCGGCGGGTTCCTCGGCGAAATCACGCAGGCAGCCGTAGTGCTCCTCGGTGATTTCCAGGGTGCGGCTGTAGTACGGGTCCAGATGCTCGTCGGCATCGTCGTGGCGCACCTGTGCGTACTGCACGCCGGTGGGGGTTTCGCCCGGCGCGTGGTGCGGTGGCGCGAAGCCGTAGCTGTGGGCCTCGTCGCCCGCAGCGACCTGCAGGTACATGTGGCCGCGCGGCGAGATGCCCCCACTTTTCAACGGGGTGCCGGGCGCGGCCAGATAAAGGGTTGCGGTGTAGCGTGTTGCCTGCTCCATGCCTGTTCAGCCTTGATGGGTGCTGCGGTCCTGGGCGGATGATGGCATAGGTGGGATCGGGGGCAGGTGGAGGTGGCCTAAGTGACGGGATCAGCTTGCTGAATGTGTGAACGACGCAACAATACGGAAGAATTGGGATTGGGTCGCATAGAGCAGCTACATCGAGGGTCGTATAGTCCACTCAGGGATGCAATGGAATCTCCGGAGCCCATCGCTCGAGAACAGTAATCATTGAAGGATCAATCATGCCGCTAGCATTCGAGCGTCAACCTGGCTCTGCAGTCGATCGTCAACGTGGCGTTACCATCACCGCGCCACGGGTCCTGCCTGCGAGCCCCCCAGAAGATCCGAGCCATACGGAGTATCAGTATCTGCTCTATCTCAATGGCCAGAGGGTCGATGGACTCGGGCTATTTGGGACCGAGCAGTTGATTGAAACTCAGAATGGCCCCGAACGCGTTTTCACTCTCGACCTTGGCCGCGACTGGGTCCTGAAGTCCATCCTTGGCTTCAAGCGGAAGTTGAACAACTCAGATGACGACCTCGCCTTCCTGCACTCCCTCTCGCGGGGTCTGGTGCTGGCGAACATGGATCACAGCAGCACGAGATATGCCGTGCGATACGTGGCCGTCACAACAAATGAGGCACTTGCCCGCAACGGTATCGTCACGAAGGACTTGCCCCCCCCCCATGGCGATGTGCGCGTTGTTCTAGCCGACGCGTTCAATCCAGTTCGTGCGGAATGAGGAAGTCGTCATGTCCAAATTTGTATTTGACGACTTCGCCCTCGCTACCTTAGGCGGTGCCAAGAACACTTCCGATGGCAGCCCACTATCGGCACAGCAGAAGCAGGACATCATTGCGTATCTGAAATCATCCGAATCCGGGCCGGACGGAGTTACGAGCTACGCTGAGTACATCAGATCAAGGATGCAGACGTTTCCTCCTGAGCTGAATCCTGGGGTGGACTATCTTGGCTTTTCCGCAACTGATCGCAACGGCGTGTCCAACTTCGAGAACGCCGTCAATTATGCGAAGGACATCAATTCGGGGGCCGGTATCATTGGCGATACGCCGTGGGGAACCTTCATCGAGGAGGTCAGAACGGCACCCCTGAAACACCCTGATTTCCAGATCATGGAGCGAGGGCTGGAACGCTTCATGAACGCTCAAGGCACAGAGCCTTGGAGTGGAAATTACAGGGCTGCTCTGCAGGACATGATGTGGAATGCGGGCAGTCCCAAGTTCTTCGAGAACGCCATCGCCACAGGCAAGCCCTTGGTGGCATTTGTCGAGAATGCCCAGCCCGGGCGTGGTTTTGACAAATTTGAACTAGGCACCGCCCTCGACCACCCCACCGTCCGCATCAACGGCTACCCCATAAGCGCCTTCGGCCCAGAACCGCTGGCCTTCGCAAGCCAGTCCGCCGCCGAGTACCAGGCGCTTGAGCGCAGCCTCGCGCAGCATGCCACCACCAACAGCGCGCATCCCGTCGACGTCGCGCAGGTGCGCCTGCATCTCAAGCCCATCGACGGCTATGACGCCGTCAGCAAGACGCTCTTCGAACGACCGCTGCACGATTACAGCACGTTGAACCTGAGCGAGATGTCGACCACGCGCGCGAACTGGGTCGCCGCGCATGCAAGCCTGGGCACAGGACCGCGCCTGTTCGCTGACCTTCCCGAACCACCATCGCACGCGCCCCTGCAGCCAGGAGCTCCACGCGGCCCTCCCCATGCGGCGACGGTTTCCGAAGCAGTGGCCGACGTTGCACCGCATGGCATGCACGCCGGAATCAACCCCGCCATCAAGGTTGCCGGCGTTGCGGGCGTCGCACTGCTTGCGCACGACTTCGCCACCTCCGGGCACAAGTGGATTGAGCTCAACTCGCAAGGCAATGCCGCAGGCGCAGATTCCACCGCTGCACACTTCGTCGGCCGCAACGTCGGTGGCGCACTGGGCGGCTTTCTTGGCGGCGCCGGTGTCGGCCTCGCTTCGGGCTCGTGGACGGGACCCGGCGCCATTGCGACGGGTATCGGTGGCGGCGTCCTGGGTGCGTACCTCGGCGAACGCTGGGCCGAGCAGAAAGACATCGAACGCGTCTACTCCCAGGTTGACCCGATGGGGCGCACCTGGACACGCGACCCGGCCGACCCCAATGGGCGATGGCTGCGAGCCGGTGAACAGCAGCAGGTCCAGAGCAGCGACCTGGGCACCGGCGTCGAAGTCCGCCCGGTGCAGACGGCACAGGGTGACGACGTCACCTTCCGCACCAGCTACGTTGCCACCGGCACATTGGAGCGCCAGTTGAACTGGCAGGCGGCTCGGGCCTCTTATGAGTTGGGTCTGTCGAATCCGCCACCACCACAGAATCCCTACCGGCTGAACGCCAATGGCTTGGCCGAGCCGGCACGAGGCGCCTTCGAGACCGATCGCGCCTTTGTACGCGATGCCAGCTCAGGGCAATGGGAGCTGGAAATCAAGGAAATGGTGGATGGGCGGGTGCCCAACAGCCGCCACCTGCCGGTTTCTGCAGAGCAGGCACAGGCGCTGGATGAACAGTCACGCACGGTCATCGCCCAGAACGCATCAAACACCAAAGCCGCGATGGCTGCGCGCTACATGGTTGCCCACGAGCAGGGGCGATGGAGCGACTTCGGCGACGCGAACAATCCATCCGTTCCCCATGCCGTTCAGGACGCGCAGGCCAGTGCCGACACGTTGAAGGCGAGCGATGGCAATGCCTATACACGGCAGGCGGACGGCCAATGGGTCAGCAAGGGCGTGATCTTTGACAACACCGCCAACCGGAACCTGAGCGACGAGCTGGAGATCACCTGGCAAAGCCAGAATGACGGTATCGCCGGGCTGCACGACATCGCCAGGCAGCTCAAGGACACCGCGCAGATTGCACCCGAAGGTATTCGCGGCCAGGTGGATGCGCTCTACGCGCGCCATGGCATCGAGCGCACCGAGCAGCAGCTTGCAGCTACGGCCGTCGCGGTGGAGAAGACACTGAACTTGCAAGGCAGAACAGGCGACGTGGTTCTGGAACTGATGCCAGACCCCCGTACCCACGCGCCCAGCGCAGAAAGTGCCATCGCCACGTTCGGTGACGCGGGCGGAAACCGGATGGTGCTCACCGGCACCACCACCATTGAAGACATTGAGCGTGCTCAATCGCAGCTTCAGCCCAAAACATCACTGGCTGCACAAGACGCTGCCCCTGCAGATCAGGCAACAACGCCCGACATACCCGAGCTGCGTATTACTGCGTTGACCGCCAACGAGCAGGACGCACACCGACAGGCGCTGCAGGAGGCCAACCGCCAAGGCAGCGCGGCGGTGGATGCGCAGCATGCAACGTTTGCGGCCGTGCTGGAGGCGCGAGGGTTGCAGGTCGACCCGGTTGAGACACTGAAGGTCGACAATGACCTGCAGCGAGGTACAGCACCCAGCACTGCCGTTGCACCCGCTCGCGAGCCCGCTCCGGCGCCCACTCCTGTCATCGCGGCGCCCTCCGTTAAGATTGTTGAGCCAGAGCAGACGCGTCCCTCGCGTGAGAGTGGGCAGCGAGTCGAGAGTCGCTCTGAACGGCAAGCCGATTCGGCGCAGCGCGCAGAGGATGCCGCCCAGCAAGACACTCGGAAGGACGAATCAGTATCGACCTCGCCGACGGTGAATCCTCACAGTGCTTCGCAGCAAGGACCGAATGTAGAGCACGCACGACCGACCCAGAATGCCTCGCGGGCAGATGCTGCGACCATTGCGGCCTCAACCCAGCCAGTTCAGATGCAAGAGCCCAAGATTGAGCCCCCCGTGCATCTCGGCAGTGTTGAGCCACAGCAACTTACCGGCCCATTGCCTGCGCAGCCCACCGCCGCTGCGAATCAAGGCGAAGCGGAGAAGCCGCTGCCGCGTTCCAATGAGAGCGAGCACGCGCCAAGTGGTGCGCAGGAAGTCCTGTTGGATCTCCCAGCCTCACCACCACTGCCCCGGGACAGTTCGGAGCAGGAAGCCGCAGGCCCCAGAGCCGCTGAGGTTGGCGGAGACGCTCCCCATCAGGCAGCGCCCCATTCTTCGCGCTCAAGCGAGGATCGCGACCTCGTCGAACATGTAAAGCCCGAGCTCGCCACTCTGGCAGAACGCAATCCAATGCAGCCCAGCCATCCCGATCACGCGCTCTATCTGCAGATCCGCGAGGGCGTGGAGGAGCTGGACGCCAAGCATGGCCGCAGTTTCGATGAGGCAAGCGAGAGAATGACCGCAAGCCTGCTGGTACTGGCAAAGGACAATGATCTATCCCGCGTTGATCATGTGCTCGTAAGCAACGCCACCGCAACCCATCCCGCCGGCCATACCCTTTTCGTGGTGCAGGGCGAAGCGAGCGACCCCGCCCATCTGCGCGCCTCCATGCCCACTGCGGAGGCCGCGCAGACGCCGGTGGAGGAATCACTGCTGCAGTTCGATTCGGTCAGCAGGGAGGCGCAGCAGCGCGCATTGGCCAATCAGCAGGAGCAGCTATTGCAGGATGAGCGAGCGCAGCAGGATATCCAGATACGTGCGGCAAGCATGGGATGAGAGCGACGTTCGGATTGCACTGCGACTCCTTAGTCGTTCCGATCATGCAAGGGAATCGCCCATGAGCAGAGCACCGGCTTGCCGGCTTGCCTACTTCGCCCTGGTGACCGTGCTCAGCACCAGCGCCTGCGCGAAAGCCCCATCCACGGAAACGGGCCCGAACGGAACCCCCATGTCCGAAGCCGCAACCAGCCCACGCACGGTGGGCGGACAGACCTACACGACGCAGCCGGTAGAGGCTCGGCTTGGCCCGCGCCGCTTCATGTTCCCGGCCAACCTCTACTACAACCAGACGGGCGCCTTGGCCGATGGGAGCATCATGCTCACGGTGTTCTGGCCGGATTTCGATTCAGCGCCTCCCGGTGATCGCCCGGTGCGCAGCACGCAGGACAGCCGGCGGCAGGTACTGGTCGAGCTTAGATACATCGATCGCGTTCCCATCCAGAACTATCTGGCACGTCGGTCCAGCAGTGAGGCCACCAGCGCACCGGGATCACTGGAGCGAAGGGATCCGGTGGAGAACCTTGCGCTGCGCGTTGCACAACCCGAACGCTGGGGTTTGACGCCGTATGCGATCGATCCATCGTTGATGGCCGCCTATGCAAAGGAGTCAGAGGCTGCGCTGGGCAGGCCTTACGTGCACAACCCGGGGATGGAACCAGACTGGTATGTGGCGCGCACCACGGACGGCCAACTGGCAACGTTCATCAGCTGCGACCCGGCAGACCGCATTCCTGACGGACTTGTAGTTCAGGGAAAGACACTTGAACGCGCCGGCGAAGGCCAGATCGCAATGTGCCGCCATTCCATCGTGGACGCGGGCGACAGCATCGCCATCGAGATGAACTATGCACGCGTCATGCTGAGCGACTGGCAGCGCCTGGAAACCAGCGTTCGTGATCTTCTGGAACGATATCGCGTTCAGCCGTGAACGATGGAGGTCCGGGCGCTCTTCATTCGGGTCGTACAGTGGCTTCAACCCGGACAGGGACCCACCGAGGGTCATCACAGCCAAAGACGCTTCTGCGCAGCTCTCCTCCATCATGAGCCTGCGTCTACGCAGTCCAGTTCGGAGAGGGAGACCGATGAATACGATCCCCGTCTATCGGCAGAATGGCGAGCTGACTTACCCGTGACACTCAGCGTACCGGCGGTGGCGAGGCTGCCTTATTTAGGCCTGCGCAAGTAAGCAACCAGCAGTTCCGGCTGGTACGGCTCAAGCTGTGGCAGAGGGGAGTGCAGTTGCACTTCAACCCGGTATCGGCCCGGCGACGGATTGCGTGCCCATGCGAAGGCCAGCTGTGCATAGTTATCATCGGGTCGTTCCAGCCCAGCATTCTGCAGCGCCAGCACGTCAACATCGTCCAGCCACGCATTTGTCACTCGACCATCGGCGGGGATGGGAATCGCCCTGGCAGGCTCCCCAATGATCGATTCCAACCGGAGCAACGGCACGTCCTTCCATCCACTCGATTCCAGGCGCTGCATGGAAACCTTCGCCTGGAACCCGGACGCCCGAACATCGGCCAGTGCCCAAAACGCCGCGGTGTTATCCGTGCGGTCAACGCGAATGCCGATCATGAGCGTTGGAGAGGAATTTTTGCTGGGAGCAGCCACATCGAACTCGACCGTCAATGGTGCATCCATTGACGAGGTGGGCATGGCTCGCACAAGCGGCACCAGATCCGGACGATGGGCCTCTGCTATCGAGCCTTCGTCGCGAGCCGCATCGGGCCGGCACGCGGTAGCCAGAAGAACGAGTAGTGCTGCGAGCATGCATATCCGGCGCATTCCATGTGGCGTCATCTTCAGTCCTCCGTCCAGGTCGCCAGTGCAGTGCATGCCCTACTCATCCCCCGCTCGCCGCACGAATCTGGATGTCGTGCTGCACCCGCTGGTCTTCCAGCTGCTGGTCCATCTGATTCACAAGCGCACGCTGATGCGCTTCACGGCTGACCGCATCGAACTGCTGCAGTGATTCCTCCACCGATGTCTGCGCCGCCAGCTCAGTCGGCATCGCAGCGCGCTGATGCGCCGGATTGCTGGGCTCGCCCTGCACCACGAACAGCGTGTGCCCAGCCGGGTGTTCACGCGTGGCGTTGCTCACTAGAACATGGTCCACCCGGTCCAGGTCGTTGTCCTTGGCCAGTACCAGAAAGCTGGCCGTCATGCGTTCGCTGACTTCATCGAAGCTGCGGCCGTGCTTGGCGTCCAGCGCTTCCACGCCCTCGCGGATCTGCTGATACAGCGCGTGATCGGGGTGGCCGGGCTGCGTGGGGTCCTGCAGCGCCCTGTTCGGGCCCGATGCCTCATCCGATGCGGGCGCGGTCGGTTCAGGGCTTGGCGCTATGGTGGGCTCGGCAGGAACAGTGACAGCCGCAGTGACAGGCTGGAGGTCATCCGATAAAGCCGGTTCGGACTCTGGCACGTGTTGTGCCGCTTCCTGCTCCAAAGGCCATGAATCGCGCGCAGGCTCAGCAGGCAGCGGCTCCTTGAACGGCACCGGCTCGACCTCCTGCACTGCCATGTCCTGCTTTGGAGTGGGCGCAACCGCAGGCACCGGGGCCATCTTCTCCGGTTCCGCAGCCTGCTCTGTGCGCTGCGTGGGCATCATCTGCGTTGCCGCATCCAGAGGCGGGGCGGCATGTGGCGTCGCGCGCTCAGGTGCGGCCGGGTGCGCCTGCATCGGCCCAGCGGGCTCTGGCGTCTGTGAGGCGGTACGGTTTTCGGTGGGCGCCTCGCTGTTTGGATGGGGCTGAGGTTGGGGCTCCGCCTCACGCCGCGGCGGATCGCGCTGCTCGGCGTGCCGCTGAGGCGTGGGCTTGTCCTGAGGGGCGGGCGTAGGCGGTGGCGTGACCCCTATCGCGGGCGGCGCTGCCGCAACCGCCGCAGGCGCGATGGGTTGCGCAGTCGCCGGCTCTTCAGGCCGCACTTCCACGCTCCCATCCTGCTCGGATGGCTTGTCGCCATGTGCCACCTGCGCGGCTACTCGTGCAGCCTGCCCTGCATCCACCTGCGCAGCACCCAGCCGATTGGCTTCCTGCAGTGCCTGCCGGTACGCCTCCTGCTCACCCGCCGACAGCGCAGCAATGCGCAGCTCGGGCGAGTCGGGCAACGGCGCCTGCTCATTGGCACGCGCGCGCACCTCATTCCATGCGGCCTGCAGCTCCTGCGTGCTGGTGGTCGCGACGGCACGCGCCACGCCATCCTGACCCACCTGGTAATGGGTGATGGGCCGGGACGCGCCCGCGTTGCCCTCGGCTACAGGCCCCAGTTCCTGCAGCGTGGGACCCGTAATGCCGTGCTGCTCGCGCGTGCGTGCCGTGGCCAGGGCAATGGCCTGCTCCCACGCCGGGGTCAGTGCAACGCCCGCAGCGTAGTAGCTGTGGCGCAGCTCGTTCTGGTTCACTTCCGCCGCAGATGGCAACGGTCGCGCGTCCAATGCGGCAATCGTCTGATTGAACTGATCGAGCGACGGCTGCTGGATGGTGCGGGTCAGCTCCAATTCCAGCGCCATGTTCCCCTGCGCGATCTGGCCAGCGTGGTGCCATTGCCCTGCTTCATCGCGCTGGTAGAGCTGGTTGTCCGAGCCCTGGATGGCGTCGGGCCTGGCACGGGCCTGCTCCACCGCTTCCGGCACCAGCGGCACGAAATCACTGGCTCGTGTGGCAGCACGGGTCTCTAAATAGCTGGCGGCAATGGCGGCCTTGCCGTTGGCGATGTTGTTCTCGATGCGCTGCACCGCCTCGCGATTCAACTCGTTGGCGCGTTCGGGGCTGGCGATCTGCGTCTCGTACACACCCCGGTCGTTGGCACCGGACACGCCAATCTTGACCTGCCGCGTCCACTGTTCGGTCTGCGCATCGCGGTGCCAGTTGGGATTGTCCAGACGGCCCTCGCCGTCCTTCGCCGGAATACTGAAAGGATCCTGCGGCGGCGGTGCCTTGCCCAGCGCCAGCTCTACCGCTTTTACATGGGCGTATGCGCCCAGCTCGCGGGCCTTCTCGTAACTGGCACCCACGCTGCGCTCAGCCGGATTGCCCAGGCCGTCGCCCGCGCTGTCCATGACCGCCTGGCGCTGCCAGTTGCGGCCATCGAACTGCCATGTGACATCGGCCTTGTCGGTCTGCCGGTAGACGGCGCGGTTGTCGAGCAGATCGGCGCCCTTGTCGAACGCCTTGCTCATCAGCAGCGCATCGCCCGCGACGATGGCCGCAGGGACGAAGCTGGAGGTGCCAATCACCGATGCGGTGGCCATGCCACCGATCCAGCCACCGCCGTTGCGCGCCAGGGCGTGGGTGAGCTCGGACTGAGCGGCGGTGCCGTTGCCCTCTTCCAGCAACTGCGAGGTGCGGCGGGCGGTGATGACGGCGTCGGCGCCGGAGGCGAGCAGGCCGCCGGAGCGGATCAGTTGGCTGGTGGAGGCTTCGCCGAGGAGGAGGTCCAATGTAACTCCGCCGCGTTGCCCGACCGGAGCACGAAGGCGTGACGCGGCCTCTTCACCAAGAACAGACTCAACTACAAGAACGCCGCCCGGGGAAATTTGGAGACGCCCGGCGTGATGGGCATCAGCGATAGCATTCGACAATCCGTTACGCTGCAGCTCGATGTTGCCGCCACGTATCAGCGGCTGTCCGGATCCTTGAAAGTGCTGGAGCGTGTATACAACGCGGCTCTCGTTGGGTGTGACGGCGCTCCATTGCCTGGAAAGAACGGAAGACTGCTGGTGGTGCTCCAACTGTCCAGAGTACTGCTCGGCGTATTCCTCGGGCCTCCTGTAGAACTCCCTCGTCTGGGCACGTGCCTGATCGGTGCTTTGTCCTAAAGCAGTGTTCGTCCGCAGGTCTCCGTTGACCAAGCCGACCTGTGAAATGTCGCTCAACCGATGAACTTTGGCAGCGATGCGATCCATTGCCTCCAGGTCGCCAGCCAGCGCTGCTTGGCCATCCCGGCTTCGCTCGAGGCGGGCGAGATTGGCCTCCAATCCGATTCGATACTCACGAATCGGGCCGCCGTTGTGAGGTGACACCCCCAAGGCCTGCGCGAGCGCCTTATCGTGGGGCATATTGATCAGGTTCTGATCGGCATCGATGTTGAAGCGACCCGCATCAGCCAGAGCCTTGAGCAAGCGACTATTGCCAAGCGTCTGTTGCTCGATGGCGTGATGTTGCTGAAAAATGGGAACAACTCGAGGCATCTGGAGGCTCCTTCCGTGCAGCCGCACTTAATCAGATATCTGATGCATCAATAAAAGATATTCCACTCAGTTCCGGATCATCCGGCACTCCAGCAGCATGCACAGCATCCACAAACCTACGATCAGCGATCACGAACGTGCTGAACGGTGTGAGGAAGACATGCGCTCCTGCCAGTGCATCGTTCTTGAAGGCCAAGCTGGCTCCGCCTGCAATCGAGTAGAACTTGCCATTGACGAAGTCATCGTCAATCTCGATATCCAGCCGTGAACGATCCTCGTCCACTGCGTCCAGCTCTCTCACTACGTCACACAGAAAGTGGCGTGGCCCCTCCGCGCCATCTGCAAAGCGAACATCACATTCGGCGAATGCGAAGGCGCCTGGATCCAACGCGTTCATTACGCTCTGAAGTCGCTCCGAGACCAGCCAGTACCCACTGAAGCCACCCTCCAGATCCCGCGGCGCAGGCCCCTGAGAAGCATCGAACACAATTCGGGGCTTCTCCCGGAGCTCGGGAAATCCACCGTTCTCTGGCCTGAGGATTATCCGCGGTGGCGACAGCAGCGCCTGAACGTTCTCGAAGATCGCTCCTCTGAAAGGACGATTGCTTTCCAAGTCCGGCGCAAACAGGAAGAATCTTCCCGATTCAGGTCCATTGATTGCCATAGGTTCCATCGTCGTTTTCCTTTGGGCTTCTTGCAAATACGATCTGTGAGAGAGCTTACATCGATCACACTTGGACCTGACAGCGAGGATGTGGAGAGGTGTCGAGGTCCTCCGCGAGCCCACCTCCAGACGGAAGGTAGAGATGATTGAGCGACTCATCCTTAGCCAGGTATCCCGCCTCGACAAGCCTCTTGACGAGAGGATGATCCCCGAACACCACCTGCTCAAAGACATGATGACTTTGTAGAATTACGCTTTCTGCGGGCATAGGATTCCGTTCCCAAGAGGGCGAAAAGTTCCGCTGAACTAGTAGCCTGCAGCGTCTTCAATCCACACGCCGCGCGGATTGATCACCGTTCCAAATCCATGCTCGATGAGCGCGTCGCGAAGCACTCTGTCACCGTAGACACGGCTGCCCGAATGGATATCCATGAATACATGCGCATCAGCCACTTCCGCTTCTTTGAAGGACAACTTGCCGCCACCGGAGAGGCTGTAGTACTTGCCGTTCTGGTAGCCATCTAGAACTTTCACGCTCGATGCATTCTCGTCAATCGCGTCCAGAATTCTTATCACCTCACACAAGTAGTGAGGCTCACCTTCTGAACCGTCCTCGAGCTGAAAGGCACACTTCGCAAAGGCAAAGCCTTCGGCATCGGTGTTCTCCATTACATCCTTCAGGGGTTGAGAAATCAGCCAATAGCCGTTGAATCCGCCTTGCAGATCCAAAGGCATATCACCCACTTGGCTATCGAAGCGAAGCTTGGGAACAACCCTGAGTGATGCAAGCCCGCCCACCTCAGAAGGCTCGCTCATGTAGGTCGGCCAAGGGATTTCCTCTTCATTGTCCAATTCGACCCCATGACCACGACCAGGCGCACCCATATCGGGGCTAAGCACGTAGAAGCGACCTTTAGGGGGCGCAACTCTATTCATGCCGTCCTCATTCATTCTCGTTATCCACTGGTGTCAGCGAGCTCAGGCAAACATTGTTCGGAACGCACAGATCGAGATCGCATTGTCATTAAAGATTGGGCTCCAAACCGCAGTACTACTCAATCTTCGGAGGACCGTCTGGCTCAACATTTCACCACGTCTTCGAACCAGAGCCCGTTGCATGTTCTGGCGGTCACGATGCCGGCACCTTCTACTGCGCTCTTGAAGATGTGGTCACAGAAGACTCCCTCGTAGTAGGTGAGCCGGAACACGTGAGCGTCACCGACGGCCTCCCGCTTGAATGCCAGACGCACGTCGCCGGTCAGGTCGTAGTACTTCCCCTCTTCATAGTCGTCACTAACGATGATCTTCAGCTGGGATGCTGCCTCATCCAAGGCATCAATGGTTCTGATGACATCGCAAAGGAAATAAGGGCCACCCATTGCTCCATCAGCGAGTCGATAGTCAGTCTCCCTGAACGCAAAAGCACCTGGGTCCACGGCCGCCATCACCTCGCGGAGACGCCCGGACACGAGCCAATAGCCGCTTATTCCAGCTTCAAGATCTTCCGGTGACCACCCCTCACTTGGGTAATACACTAGACGCGGGGCCTCGCGCAGAGGCGGGAAGCCCCCCTGATCGGGACGCAAGAGGAAATTTGGAGGGGTCTTCAGGGAAGACTCGTTCTCAAAAACGACGCCATGCCCTTTGCCGCGCCGTCGGGCATCTGGGCGCAACTCGAAGAACTCGCCCTTCTTTGGCAGATTCGAAGTCATTGCTTGCCTCACCTCAGAATCAATCCAAATAAGCGTGCCAAGATCGTATCAGAGGGTGCCAACCTTCCATGCCCTCTTCGAGTCATGCCCGCGCGCTCACAGCCTGAAGCCCCCTCCACCGACATAGCGCACTACTGCATCTCTCCAATTCCTCTGGCCGCTCTGAAGTACCGATGCGACCTGCCTCTTACCGCTCTGCCTTCAACTCAAGCACTGAATAGGCATGACTGCTTTTTAGAACGTTCTGCACCGGCAAGCAATCGGACAAAAATGAAATCGATCTAAAGTTCGACTACCGATCCCGTTCCATGAGACGCGCCGCAGCCGTCTTCAATTTTTACATGCGGATTATGCTTAGAATGACGCGCGCCATATCAGACATTGGCTGCGTCCTTGAACCTCAGGCCACGCATTTCACACTCACTTCCAATTCCTGCAGCGCGTATGGCATCCCGGAACATGCGATCGCAGTAGACAAGATCGCCGGAGTACGGGCTCCTGAAGACATGACTGCGCCCGATTACATCCCTCTTGAATGCCAAGCTTGCTCCGCCACGAAGGTCGTAGAACTTTCCGCCCGGATAGCCCTCATCGACGATGACCCGGAACTTCGATGCTTCCTCATCGACGGCATCCAGCTCGCGAGCAACCTCGCACAGGTAGTACGTTGGGCCCTCTGCGCCGTTCGGAAGCACGTAATCACACTCCACGAACTCAAAGGCAACGGGATCTATATCGGTGAAGGCCATCTTGAGGCGCTCTGATACCAACCAGTAGCCACTCATTCCTCCCTCGAGATCCTGCGGTGGATCCCCCAGCTTTGGTTCGAGAACCAGGCGCGGTCTCTGCGCCAGAGGAGGGAAACCACCTTCTTCAGGGCGGATGATCAGCCTGGGTGGCGTCAGCAGTGCGCCCTCATTCTCGATCTCAACGCCATGCCCTCTTCCCCTTCGGGTCGTGTCGGGCATCAGCAGATAGAATTCACCAGGCACAGGCTGATTAGTTTTGACGTGGGCATGTGCTTGTTTCTCTCCAAATTTAGGCATCTACCGTACTCCGCACACTTGCAGCATAGGTCGCGAGGTTGGCGCCGGCGGGACCGACTCAGCAGTTCACCACATCTTCAAACCAGAGCCCGTTGGATCTCTTGGCCGTGACGATGCCGGCAGCTTCTACCGCATCTTTGAACGTTCGGTCGCAGAATACCCCAACATGGAACGGCAATCTGAACACGTGAGCCGAACCCAGCACTTCGCGTTTGAACGCCAGCCGGACATCACCGGTCAGGCGGTAGTATTTCCCTACCTTGTACTCATCGCTGATCACGATTTTGAGCTGGGAGGCTTCCTCATCCAAGGCATCCAGCGTGCGGACCACGTCGCAAAGGAAGTAGGTTGGTCCCTTTGAACCGTCTTCCAAGCGGTAGTCGGTCTCAGCGAAAACGAACGCGTCAGGGTCAATCTCTTCCATGACCTGGCGCAAACGCTCGGAGACCAGCCAGTAGCCGCTCAACCCGCCTTCCAGATCCTGTAGAGGGACACCCTGCCGCTCCCGATAGACCAAGCGCGGGGTTTCACGCAGTGGAGGGAAGCCACCGGCCTCGGGTAAGAGGATCAGCCTGGGAGTCGCAAGCAACGCGTCCTCGTTTTCAAAGACCACCCCGTGACCCTTCCCTCCACGGGTAGCATCCGGTCGTAGCTTGAAGAACTCGCCCTTGCGCGGCTGGTGGGTGGAAGTCGATCCCATGCTTGTCATCTCACGCTGTGAATGTGAATCGAGATTCCTCGTAAGCAGTTGAAGCGAATCCAGAAGGCACCCATGGGTCCGATCCTCAGAGCTCAGACTCAGATGCTGGTCGCGTCGGTGAACCAGAGGCCCCGCGATACGCGCGGCCCACCGATTCCAGCGTTCCACACAGCGTCGCGGAGCTCTCTGTCGCAGAAGACGAGGTTTCCCGAGTAAGGCGTGCGGAATATTCTGGCTTGACCGATGACCTGCTTGCGGAACGCCAGACTGGCTCCGCCCCTAAGGTCGTAGAACTTCCCACCTCGATAGCCTGCGTCAGTGATGGTCCGAAGTTTCGAGGCTTCTTCGTCCACCGCATCGAGCTCACGGGTTACATCACACAGGAAGTACCGCGGCCCCTTGGATCCATCGGCAAGGCGGTAGTCACACTCTACAAACTCGAAGCCAGCCGGATCTACAGACACAAGAGCACCACGTAATCGTTCGGAGACCATCCAGTACCCGCTCATGCCCCCCTCCAGATCCTCTGGGAGGCTCCCCTTCTTTGCCGAGTAGACGAGCAACGGCTTCTCCGCCATGGGCGGAAAGCCGCCCTCTTCGGGTCGCAGGATCAGGCGCGGCGGGATGCGCAGCCGCTTCGCGTTCTCGAACACAACGCCGTGCCCCTTTCCCCCACGCGTGGTATCAGGCATCAGGAGGAAGTACTCGCCAGGAACAGGCTGGTTCGACTTCGATGCTTCCATGCTCTTTCGCCTTCTTTAGCTATGATGCGCCGTAGCGAGTCTGCCCCGTTCTACCCCGACCTTCCACCTCGTGCAATCAGATCAGTGCGAGATTCGGAAGCTAATCAAGCACGCGTCCAACGTCTTGAGACGCACTCCAGCCATTCTCCCCTCCCTCTCTGGAGGATGACATGACCAGGATCGACCCCGCATGGCTGGAAGCCTTCGACAAGGAGCTCCTCCGCCTGTTCGCCATCGACCATCGCGATGCCGGCATGGATGAATACCTGCTGGGCTGCTACACAGACCTTCCGCCGCGTGAGGCTGCCCTGGCGTTCGGCAGCGACTACGACCTGGAGCGCGACGATGCGCTGTGGCCTCGGCCGGGCGTGGCGCTGCGAAGTTAAGCCGTGTCGCAATCGGCACGCTGCGCGAATGGGCGCTGTGGGCTACGTGTCGCTTTTGGGATCCCGAACAGCTGCAAACCGTGCTTTTCAATGCGCATTCGGGCGGTAGCTTAACACCGGCCGAAACCACTGCACCGCAAGGGTTCTGCCACGCGCGCGCCATGCAACAATGCCGTAAGCGTCAGCATTTGCGGCCTCTGCGGCCTACGGTTTCTTGGCATCTCGCAACCATGCGAGTACACCTTGGCGTGCCACCGGAAAAGGGTGGCGCGGGACTCGAAAACCCGTCTATGTACCAGATGTATGCGCTTGCCGGCCGGCGTCACCTTTCGTGTGGCGCCGGCTGGCAATCCGTTCGCGTTCTATGGCGGGCGGTGCGTGGGGATCTTCGGATCCGCCGGTCTGGTACATACCGGTTTTCGAGCCCGCACCGTCCGCCACCTTTATTGGTGGCGCTGCTATCTGTCCTGTACGGAGCATTGCCATGAACACATCGGACTTCCGTTCCCTGCACGCGCAGTACGATCCGGACAACGCCGAAACCGAGCGCGAGCCGTCCGTCGATCCCAACGCCTTCGTCGCCACGCTGCGCCGCATCGGTTCTGGTGCAGCTGCGGATGGCCAGCCTTGGCCGGAGCGGCATCAGCTGCCTGGGCGTTGTCTTCAGCTGGCGGATGCGGATTGCGCGCTGGCCGGGCTGCGTGTGGTGGCGGAGCTGATGTTGGCTGCGGAGCGCACGCGGCAGAACGGTGCGCCCGAGGAGTACCTGGGGGATCGGGTGATGGAGGGGTTGAAGATGGCGTGTGTGGCGCTGACTGCTCAGGCTATTGAGCGGTTGCAGGTCCGGGAGTAGTCGCTGCGCAGCGATACGGAATGCATGTGCATGAGTGGCTCCCTTTTGTTTGCACACATGAAGCGCTGCGCCAAGCTTCTGCGTTCAGAAGTCACCACATGAGCAACTTTCTACCGATGCAAGTTCCTGCATTGGGGTGACGCCACCGACCGCTATCCCCGGGCGCTCACTGTTGTGGGTCCACAGTCAGCGCGCTGACGATGTTCTGTCCTGCCCTATATCGCCGAAGAAGTTGCTGGACAAGTAGGCGTATCGAACAGTCGGATCTCCGAGCCACTGTCGGTGCGAATGACTCGGAGCTTCCTGCACCATTTGATCACCTGTTCAAGGCATCTGGGCGCGTAAGCAGAAGATAAGGAAGTGTCGAGCTCCATCACCATGCACTACCGATTGAAGCTCCTCCAGCAGGCTAAATAGCTGAAGGGTCCGATCAAAAGAAAATTCACTTATGACCGGTGCTGATCTGCCGGGAAGACTACTCCTCCTCTGGGTTCCGTGCATACTGGAGCCGTGAACTGAAAATAAAGCGTTCCGACTTTTGTCAAATAGGGAGCGCTATACTTTTAAATCTGACGAGCTGCCGACTCGACTGTCCTGTCGGCAGCTAGGTTCTGCTGGCGCTGGCCAGCGCTGCTATCGGCGCTGGCCGCTTAGGGCCGCAATGATCGCGTCCCGATAGACATTCTCATCGGGCAGCGTCACGTTATTGAACGCCTCCTGCACCTTGTAGACCGTCGTTGAGTGCGGCGGCAACACACGTAGAGGAACAAGTGCACCATCGGGCGGATTCAGCGATACGTCGTGCTCGTAGGCGAGGAAAGTAATCGAGGCCGGTTGCAGCGCATACCGCACCAAGCCGGCAGCACCACCGAGTCGACCCATGATCCGCTGATAAACCGGTACGGGAGAAACAAAGAACAAACCCTTGCGGCAAAGTTCCTCTCGCTGCAAGACCTGCCCCTTGTAGATCAACTGCGGCAAGATACGCTTGTTAACGTTTTCCCAGTTTAGGCCTGCCGACGTCGCCGGATTCGTTCGTTGCGGGGTCAACAGACCCTGGCGTCCGTTGCGGTAGTTGCCAGTGGTGTCGATGGTCTGAACTTCAACGGCTATAAACTCTTGCAACGCACCATCCGCATCGAGCAGGGCCAGAACCCAATCGACGAAGTAACTTCCCATGCCGTCCTTCTGGGGCAGGCGCAACTCGCCGCTCCAGCGTTTGCCGAATGCTGCGACCACCGGTTGGTTGTGGCGCTGTGCGACCTGGGCAGCACCGGCGCCTGCAATCAGCGGAAGATCGCCGCCGAACGCTATGCGCGCCACGTCGGACAGAACTCTGTAATCGCCGGCGTATAGGCGGATCGGGCAGCAGATCACCGGCTCAGACTTTACCGGCTTGATCGTGCAGACACCCGCTATTTCCCCATCACTCAGACGCTTTTCGCAAATATCATCCAGGAATGGACACCGCCTCGCATCTGCGGCCTGCACGGCGGCTGGCGAGTGGTCATCAGCGCGATAGCCGAAGAACTCCCATATCTTTCCCGCCATTAGGCTGCACCGACTTTGCGACGGGGCTTGCGATCGCGTTCAAGTGCGCGGACGATGGCTCGGCCCACGGCCGCGCCCAACAAGGGTGGAACAGCATTGCCGACCTGTTCGTACTGTTCTACGCGCGAGCCACAGAACTTGTATGAATCAGGGAATGACTGGATGCGCGCGGCCTCGCGCACCGTAAAAGCTCGATCTTGATCGTAGTGGAAGTAAGCGCCCCAATGCGGGTCACACTTCGTCAAGATGGTTGATGCCAAGCCGTCAGGATCGACGCGCCCGTAACGCTTGGTATGGTCACTGCGCCGTGCCATGCGCATTCCCTGCGGCAACAGTGCTTCGGGAATGTCTGTCCAGTTTCCGCCGGGCGGGATAAAAGCCAACCGATCCATGTTGATTTTGCTTAGCCTCGGCGCCTCATGGCAGGTCACGCCAGTCGATCCAACGCGCATCAATTGCTGATACGAATTGCTGGGTGCGCTCCCATACGACTTCTCAGCCGCGCCGAGTTCGCCATTGCTGAGAGCGGGCAAATCGCCGATGGCGTCGCGCACCGTGACATGCGACGGCAGTTCCAGTGAACGCGGCAGTGTGACCAGGCTTCGACCACCAAACTGCGCAGTGAAGTTCACCCGGACTGGCGCGCTGCGCAGCGGCTCAGGGAAAAGTGCCTCGGGGTTCAGGCCATCTCGCCCGCCAAGAATGATCGTGCGCCATCGGGTTTGGGGGATGCCGTAATGGGGCGCATATAGGATGCGCACGTCCGCGTCGTAGCCGAGCTGTTTCAGCGATTCAAGGATCGCGTCCAACGTCGCCCCACCCTCGAACGACACCATGCCCGGCACGTTCTCAATCATGACCGTACGCGGCTGAAATTCGGCGACGAAGCGCAGGTATTCCCGGAACAGATGATTGCGCAAATCCGCTGTTGAACGCTTCGGCGCGTTGATCGAGAACCCCTGACATGGCGGGCCACCAGCCACCAAGTCAAGCTCACCCCGCTTCAGGCCGAGGAGGTTGCGGATCTTCCGCGCATCGACCTGTCGGATGTCGCGACTGTCCACCTGCGTCTTTGGATGGTTCATCGCGTAAGTCTGTGCGTAGCGGGGCGAAATCTCGTTGGCATAAAGCGACGTGAACCCTGCTTCGCGCAGCCCCTCGGACAGGCCACCCGCACCTGCAAACAAGTCCAATGATTTATGGCTCATATCGCATTTCTCTTGGTTGATCGACGCCGCTTTTTAATTGGCGGTGCAGTGAACATGTCCGACTGCTGACCGCCCTGATGCCGAACGGCGAATGCTTGCATAAACTCGCGCAGCACTTTTGATGCTGGCCGATTTTCGGCAAAACACGTCGCGTGGAACGCCTCACGAAGTTGCCACGCCACGCGAACACGAAGGCCAGCATCTTTGTTCATCACGGCGCATAGTGTCGCATCGTTACACGTTTGTGTATCCCAATATGCTCCCACCGATGACTAGCGGGGTCATTGTACCCAGCACCGTATCAGAAGGTGAGACGGGACGGCCCTTTCAACAGATGCACATACAGAAGGCGGCCTTACGACCGCCTTCCGTGGTTACTTCAGAGCTTCAGCCTCAAACCCCAACAGGATTAGCCTTCTCCGGATCAATCTTGTACTGCTTGATCGCCCGGGCCACATCCTTCGCGGTCATCTTCCCTTCCTTCGCCAGCGCCGCAATCGCGGCATGGGCGATGTAGTAGCGATCCACCTCAAAGAACCGACGCAGGTTCGCACGCGTATCCGAGCGACCAAACCCATCGGTACCCAGCACGGTGTACGACATCGGCACGAACGCACGGATCTGGTCCGCATACGCACGCACGTAGTCGGTGGCGGCAATCGCCGGGCCCTGGCGGCCTTCCAGCAGCTCGGTCACGTAGGCCTTGCGCTGCTCACCTTCCGGATGCAGGCGGTTGGCACGTTCCACGTCGAAACCATCGCGACGCAGTTCGTTGAAGCTCGGGCAGCTCCAGATATCGGCGGTCACGCCGAAGTCCTTGTCCAGCAGCTCGGCGGCGGCAATGGCTTCGCGCAGGATGGTGCCCGAACCCAGCAGCTGCACGCGCAGCTCGCCCTTCTTCGGCTTGCCGGCGTCGGTCAGCAGGTACATGCCCTTGACGATGCCTTCGGCCGCGCCTTCCGGCATTTCCGGGTGGGTGTAGTTCTCGTTCATCAGGGTGACGTAGTAATACTCGTCCACCTGGTCTTCCATCATGCGCTTGGTGCCGTGCTGCAGGATCACCGTCACTTCGAAGCCGAAGGTCGGGTCGTAGCTGCGCACGTTCGGGATGCCACCGGCCACCAGATGGCTGAAGCCATCTTCGTGCTGCAGGCCTTCACCGTTCAGCGTGGTGCGGCCGGCGGTGCCACCCAGCAGGAAGCCGCGGGTACGCATATCGGCGGCCTGCCAGGCGATGTCGCCCACGCGCTGGAAGCCGAACATCGAGTAGTAGATGTAGAACGGCAGCATCGGCACGTTGCTGACCGAGTAGCTGGTACCGGCGGCCATCCACGAGCTGATCGCGCCCGGCTCGCTGATGCCCTGCTGCAGCACCTGGCCGCTCTGGTCTTCGCGGTAGAACATCAGCTGGTCGGCGTCGACCGGCTTGTACTTCTGGCCGAACGGCGCGTAGATGCCGATCTGGCGGAACAGGCCTTCCATGCCGAAGGTACGGGCTTCGTCGGCCACGATCGGCACGATGTGCGGGCCCAGTTCCTTGTCGCGCAGGGTGATGTTCAGGCTCTGCACGAAGGCCATGGTGGTGGAGTAGCTGCGCTCGCCGCTGCTCTTCAGCAGGCGCTCGTAGGCTTCCAGCTTCGGCGCAACGAAGGTCTTGTCAGCCTTGCGGCGGCGCTGCGGCAGGTAACCGCCCAGCGCGGCACGGCGTTCCTGCAGGTACTGCACTTCCGGCGAATCCGGGCCCGGGTGGTAGAACGGCACCTGGCCGTCGGCCAGCTGCGCGTCGGTCACCGGAATGTTGAAGCGGTCGCGGAAGTGGCGCACCGCTTCGTCGTCCAGCTTCTTGGTCTGGTGGGTCGGGTTCAGTGCCTCACCGGCGCTGCCCATGCCATAACCCTTCACGGTCTTGGCCAGGATGACGGTCGGCATGCCCTTGGTGTTCACGGCCTGGTGGTAGGCGGCGTACACCTTGTGCGGGTCGTGGCCACCACGGTTCAGGCGCCAGATGTCGTCGTCGCTCAGGCCGGCGACCATCGCGGCGGTTTCCGGGTACTTGCCGAAGAAATGCTCGCGGGTATACGCGCCGCCGAAGGCCTTGCAGTTCTGGTATTCGCCGTCGACGGTTTCCATCATCAGCTTCTTCAGGACGCCGTTGGTGTCCTTGGCCAGCAGGGCATCCCAGTAACCGCCCCACAGCAGCTTGATCACGTTCCAGCCGCCGCCACGGAACACGCCTTCCAGTTCCTGGATGATCTTGCCGTTGCCGCGCACCGGGCCGTCCAGGCGCTGCAGGTTGCAGTTCACCACGAAGATCAGGTTGTCCAGGCCTTCACGGCCGGCCAGGGCGATGGCACCCAGAGTTTCCGGCTCGTCGCTCTCGCCGTCGCCGATGAAGCACCACACCTTGCGGTCGGACTTCTCGATCAGGCCACGGTTTTCCAGGTAGCGCATGAACTGCGCCTGGTAGATGGCGGCCAGCGGGCCCAGGCCCATCGACACGGTCGGGGTCTGCCAGTAGTCCGGCATCAGCCACGGGTGCGGGTACGAGGACAGGCCACCGCCGTCCACTTCCATGCGGAACTTGTCCAGCTGCTCTTCGCTGATGCGGCCTTCCAGGAAGGAACGCGCGTAGATGCCCGGGGCGCTGTGGCCCTGGATGAACAGCAGGTCGCCCGGGTGGTTTTCGCTCGGGGCGCGCCAGAAGTGGTTGAAGCCCACGTCGTACAGGGTGGCGCCGGAGGCGAACGAGGCGATGTGGCCGCCCAGGTCACCCGGCTTGCGGTTGGCGCGCACCACGGTGGCCATCGCGTTCCAGCGGATGATCGAACGGATGCGCCATTCCAGCTCGGCGTTGCCCGGGCTCTTGGCCTCGAACTGTGGTTCGATGGTATTGACGTATTCGGTGGTGGGAGAGAACGGCAGGTAGGCGCCCGAACGACGGGTCAGTTCCACCATGCCTTCCAGCAGCTGATGCGCGCGCTCGGAGCCCTCGACATCAATAACGGCCTTCAACGACTCGATCCACTCCTGGGTTTCCACAGGATTCGGGTCGTTGTTCAGCACCTCGTTCAACCAGTTCATTAGCGCTCCCATAACCGCACGCACGCGCGCGACTGTTGTATAGATTTCTAGACCACAAAGTGTAGCGCACCAAGGGCTTTCGTCACTTGGCTACGCTGGCGTATGGATGCAACCGGCCAGTGTCCGCAAGGGGCTTGCCGGGCCCGCTGATGGCCCTGCGGCGGGCCTTGGCAGCGGCGCGGGCTGTCGCTTGCGGGCCGCTGCGCCCATGTGCAGGACGCAGTGTTACTGCTGCCGATGACGGTTGTAGGGCAACTCCGGCACCGCCGTAGGTGGGCGCCGGGCAGCGGTTCTGAACCGGCGACAACATGTCGCACCTGCCTCTGGATCGCTGCCAGCCACGGGCCCAGGGTGGGTCGCGAGTGATGGGCCCGATGGCCCTGCTCCCTTCCACAGCATCGCCGGGGCGCCTCACAGGGGGCGCCCCTTTTTGCTGTGCGCACGCGGCCGGCCGTGGCCCAAATCGCACCTGCTTGTGGCCGGATCGGATGTTGTCGCTTTCGACGTATCGATATATCGTTTGCACACTCGTTTACCGATATATCGAAATGAGCCGTGCCTCCTCTCCCAGAACCCGTTCCACCGATTCGGCGGTGCCCCGCCGCAACGGCCAGCCACGGGTGCTCAGCCGCGGCGACCTGCGCCTGCTGGTGCTGGCCCTGATCGGCGAGCAGCCACGCCATGGCTACGAGCTGATGCAGCTGATCAGCAACCAGTTCATGCAGGCCTACACGCCCAGCGCCGGCACCATGTACCCGCTACTGGCCAGCTTCGAGCAGGCCGGCTGGATCGAGGCCGAGGAAGTGGATGGCAAGCGGATCTTCCGCATCACCGCCGCTGGCGAGTTCGAGCTGAAGGTGCAGCGCACCCAGGTGCGCCTGGCGCAGCGGCGTGCCTTCGACCGTGCCCGCGAGATCACCAAGGCCTCGCTGCCGCCGCCGCTGGCCGCGGCCCTGCGCGAGTTCAAGCGGGCGCTGGTGCATCACCACGGCCGCTGGGCCGAGGGTGAGGCGGACGAAGTGGCGGCACTGCTGACGCGGGCCTCGGCCCTGCTCAACGGTACGGCCGGTAGCGAGCAACCACCGATTTCAACGACCCAGCCAGACTGAATCCAGCCAGGTCTCCCCTACGCCGCGCGCCCCCGCGCGACACCTTTACAGGTAAACCCCCATGACCGAACACAACAACACGCGCCTGCGCCTGGATGTGCGCTTCCGTGAACTGACCGTGCTGCGCACTGAAGAGGTCACCCCGCACATGCGCCGCATCGTGCTGGGTGGCGACGACCTGGCCGGCTTCGATTCGCCCGGCGCTGACGACCACATCAAGCTGTTCTTCCCCAACGCTGCGGGCGAGATGGTGCTGCCGGCGCTGACCGCCGAAGGCCGCAGCTACCCGGCCGGCAAGGAGCCCTCGCCGGCCCGTGACTACACCCCGCGCTGGTGGGACCACGAAACCGGCGAGCTGGCCATCGACTTCGTGCTGCACGACCAGGGCGTGGCCGGGCCGTGGGCCGAACGCGCACAGCCGGGCGACAGGCTGGTGATCGGCGGCCCGCGCGGCTCGTTCGTGGTGGCCGACACTTACGACGCCTACGTGCTGATCGGCGATGAAACCGCACTGCCGGCCATCGCCCGCTGGCTGGACGTGCTGCCCGACGGTGCCGAAGTGCAGGCCTTCATTGAAGTGCGCGACGAAGCCGAACGCCAGGACCTGCCGCAGTACGAGAACGTGCGCATCCACTGGCTGGAGCGCAACGGCTTCCCGGCGGCCAGCAGCACCCTGCTGGAAGACATGCTGACCGATTTCGAGGCCCCGGACGGCGATGTCTTCTACTGGATCGCCACCGAATCGCGCCGCGCGCGGATGATGCGCAAGTTCATCGAAGGCCACCTGGGCGTGCCGCGCGACTGGATCCGTTCGACCGGCTACTGGAAGGCCCACCCGGACGAAACCGACGGCGATTGACCGGGCAACCGGTGGGTGCGGACCCTGCTTGGTGGGTGCGGACCGTTGGTCCGCACGCCCTTGACCATGTAGAGCCGAGCCCAAGCTCGGCTGCTTTTCGATCCACCCTCGCGCTACGCGCGATGAGCCGAGCGTGGGCTCGGCTCTACAGGAGCACTGGGCGCCCCCTGCCGCGTCCACCCGAACCGCTTCGCGGCCCATATCTCCAGCGCCACCAGCAGGGCGATGATCAGCACCGGCAGCAGCAGCCCGACGTACACGCCGGGCATCATGCCGTTGATCTGCGCCTTCACCAGCCGCAGCACGCCACGGGTATGCAGCAGCTCATCCACGTGCATGGTCAGCGCCTCGCGCACCACCTTGGGCTCCAGGCCGAGGGTGCCCGCCTTGTCCACCAGCGTGTCTTCCACCATGCCGCGGAGCAGGCCTTCGCGCACTTCCGTGGGTGATACAGCGGGCCATTGTAGAGCCGAGCCCACGCTCGGCTGCTCTCCTCTCCGCCATCGGAAAACCCTCGCGCTGCGCGCGATGAGCCGAGCGTGGGCTCGGCTCTACAGGTATTCCATCGCCCGGTTCAACGCATCCGCCGGCAAGCAATGCGACAATCGCGCTCCTTTCCTGCAGCAACGAGGCCCACATGGCCAAACTGACCCTGGCCAGCGTGGATGCGCTGCGTACCCGCTTCGCCGATGACGCTGCCTGCGACGCGGCCTTGGCCGCCTTCGCCGATACCGCTGCACTGCGCGCGCCGCTGCGTGAGCTGGTGGAGGCACAGCACCGCTACCTGCAGGCCGAATTCGAAGTGGCGCAGGTGGCCGACGTGCTGCGCCGCGACCAGAAGTACGCGCCGGTGGGTCGGCCTTCGATCAACATCGTGCAGCTGCGCAAGCAGCAGGCTGCCACCAAGCAGGCGGCGCTGATCGCCCGCCAGAGGGTGGCGCAGGCGGCGCAGACGTTCGTGCGGGTGAGCGGGATGACGGTGAAGGCCAAGCAGAGCCCGAGCGAAGCGTGCGTGGCATGGTTGGGTACGTTGCGCTGAGGGATCGTGCGGACCAACGGTCCGCACCCACCAGATGCCGGTTGGCACCTACAGGGTAGTGCCAGCCGCTGACCGGCAACCCCAGGAACATCGGCGCCCCGCGCCCAGCCGGCCAGCGGCCGGCTCTACCGGAACCCAAAAAGAAGGCCCGCTTTTCAGCGGGCCTTCTGCCTTCTAACGACGCGTGAGCGGGGTGCATCAAGCGGCCGGCTTTTCGCCGGTGGCTTCGGTGGTGATGCGGATCTTCACTTCATCGCTGACGTTCGGGGCGTAGGCGCCGACGCCGAAATCGCTGCGCTTCAGGGTGGTGGTGGCATCGAAGCCAGCAGCCGGAACCTTGGCCATCGGGTGCTCGCCGCCGCCGTTGACGGTGACGTCCAGGGTGACCGGCTTGGTGATGCCCTTGATGGTCAGGTCGCCGGTGACGGTCAGCTTGTTGGTGCCGGCCGCTTCCACCTTGGTGCTCTTGAAGGTGGCATCGGCGAACTTGGCGGCGTCGAAGAAATCGGCGCTCTTCAGGTGCTCGTCGAACTTGGCGGTGAAGCTGTTCAGGCCGCTCAGCGGCAGCTTCACTTCCACGGTGGACTTGGTCACGTCTTCGGCGTTGTACACCAGGGTGCCTTCGACGTTGCCGAAGTGCGCGCTCGGGTTGGAGAAGCCGAAGTGGCTCCACTGCGCCAGCACGTCGGTGTGGCTCGGGTCCAGCTTGTAGGTGCCCGAGGCGAT
This sequence comes from Stenotrophomonas maltophilia group sp. RNC7, assembly GCF_030910085.1. Classification (NCBI taxonomy): domain Bacteria; kingdom Pseudomonadati; phylum Pseudomonadota; class Gammaproteobacteria; order Lysobacterales; family Lysobacteraceae; genus Stenotrophomonas; species Stenotrophomonas maltophilia group sp. RNC7. Next base: position 63,390 of record NZ_JAVFVN010000477.1, read on the forward strand.
CTTGATCGCTTCGGCGGCCGGCGCGGCAGCAGCGGCATCAGCGGCCGGGGTGGCGGCCTGCTCGGTGGCGGCCGGGGCGGCGGCATCGGCCGCCGGGGCAGCGGTGTCGGCCGGCTTGGAGCAGGCGGCGATGGCCAGGGTCAGGGCCAGCGGCAGCAGCAGTTTACGGGTGGCGCTCATCTCAGGAACTCTCCGGATCGTAGGGTGGGTACACGGTGCAGCAAGAGCCCGCCGCGGGACGGCGGGCCCGAAACCGATACAGCGACTTACGCGATGCGCGCCGCTTCGTCGAACGACAGGCGCGGCAGGCGCGGGAACAGGCCCGCCGGATCACCGTAACCCAGGTTGACCAGGAAATTCGACTTGATGGAGGTGCCGGCGAAGAAGGCTTCGTCGACCTTGGCCGGGTCGAAGCCGGACATCGGGCCGGCATCCAGGCCCAGCGCGCGCGCAGCCAGGATCAGGTAGGCGCCCTGCAGGCTGCCGTTGCGGATGGCGGCTTCGTGGCGGCCTTCCTGCGGGCCATCGAACCAGGCCTTGGCATCGGTGTGCGGGAACAGGTACGGCAGCTTCTCGTGGAAGTCCAGGTCGAAACCGATGATGACGGTGACCGGCGCAGCCATGGTCTTGGCCAGGTTGCCTTCGGACAGCGCCGGGGCCAGCTTGTCCTTGGCCTCCTTCGAGGTGACGAAGACGAAGCGCGCCGGCGTGGTGTTGGCCGCGGTGGGGCCCCACTTCACCAGGTCGTACAGTTCCTTCAGCAGGCTCTCGGGGACCGGCTTGTCGAGGAAGGCGTTCTGGGTGCGGGCCGTACGGAACAGCTGATCAAGGGCGGCGGCGTCGAGCGCGTGGGACATCGGTGGATCTCCAGGGCGGCGAAAGGAAGTCAGTGCCCGCGGGCGGCGCGGGGCGAAACGACGAGCCGCAGTGTAGAGTGTCGCGACTGTTGCAACACCCAGCAGGGCTGAAACGAATTAATGCCAATGGTGAAACGATCGAGCGCGCCATGGACGGTCACTGATGGCCGTGCGGGCAATGTCCGCCAGGCGGTCGCGCTGGCCTCGGCACTGCGCCAGGGCACCCACCGACCGCTGCTCCTGCAACCGCGCGCACCCTGGCGCTGGCTGTCACCGCGGCGCCTGCCCGGCGATGTGAATGGCTACGGCGAGGCCTTCGCGACGCTGGCGGCCGAGGCGCCGGCACTGGCGATCGGCTGTGGTCGCCAGGCGGCCGGTGCCCTGCGCGTGCTGCGTGCACGCGGCAGCCAGGTGGTGCAGATCCTCGACCCGCGCATCAGCGCCCGCCATTGGGACGTGGTGGTGGTGCCGGAACACGATGCCCTGCGCGGCAGCAATGTGCTGACCCTGCTCGGCAGCCTCAACCCGGTGGACGACGACTGGCTGGCCTGGGGCCGCGCCGCGTTCGCCGGCTTCAGCACCCTGCCCGGCCCGCGCACCGCACTGCTGGTCGGCGGGCCGACGCCGCTGGCGCCGTGGGACGAGACGGCGATGGTCGGCGTATTCCAGGCGCTGGCCGAGCAGATCCGCAGCGAAGGCGGCAGCCTGCTGGCGACCACCTCGCGACGCACGCCGCCGGCATTGGCCGAGATCCTGCGCGCGAAGTTCGCCGACCTGCCGCACGTGATCTGGGGCGATGGTGGCGACGGTACCAATCCCTATGGTGGCCTGCTCGGCTGGGCCAACCGCGTGGTGGTCTCGCCCGATTCGGTGAACCTGCTCTCTGAGGCCTGCGCCACGCGCATGCCGGTGATGGTGGCGCTGGCCGAGACCGCGCAGGGCCGGCTGGCGCGCTTCCAGCAGCAGTTGCGCGAACGCGGGCGCTTGCAGCCGCACTGGCTGGACTGGCAATACGACCGCATCGAGCCACTGCGCGAGACCGCGCGGGTGGCGGCGGAAGTGAAGCAGCGCCTGGCCTTGGGGTAGTGCCGGCCGCTGGCCGGCAACGCTGCACGCATTACCGAACACCCTGCCGATGCCGGCCAGCGGCCGGCACTA
>NZ_JAVFVN010000520.1:0-312 GCF_030910085.1 Stenotrophomonas maltophilia group sp. RNC7
AATCAGGAAGTGCCCGACCATGACCGCCGGATAGAGCACGACGGGCGCGGTCACCAGCACCCACCAGCGTCGCTGACGCCGGAGGACGAGCACGACGCACGCCAGCCAGAGCAGCATGGCGGCCCAATAAGCCGGGAAATACCGTCCCAACCCCAGCGTCAGCCAGTCAACCCGCGTCAGCAGGAGGGCCACCGCGGCAAAAATCGTAACGAGGAGGATCGTCAGACGATTGCCGGGCTTGATGAACGAGTTAGCGGTCATGGATGTCGTTTGAAACGGAACGAACGATTCGGCGCAACCGCCTGAAAACCG
>NZ_JAVFVN010000576.1:0-20657 GCF_030910085.1 Stenotrophomonas maltophilia group sp. RNC7
TACTTCGTACGCAAGGGTCTCCGCCCTGCGTCCGAAATCTGTCGGCGCTTTATTGAAGACAGCCTGCTCGGTGCCTTGGCCGCCGCAAGCCGAACCTCGTCGGGACGGGCAGGGGTCTGGGCAAAGTAAAGGAGGAGGTGAGGGGCCGCGGCCGGCGCCGGGGGCCCGGTGGCCCGCCCCCCGCCCGGGGCGGTCGAAAATACGACCCCACGGCCCCCCCCCCTGCGCCACGCAGAACGAATCCGCCACACGCCACGCAGAACACACCGCAAAGGAACCTCAGCGCCCGCGACCACCGTGCCAGTGCTGGTGCCACGCCTGGAACATCAGCACGTTCCACAGGTGCGTGTGCCACTTGCGCTCGCCGCGCAGGAACGCTTCCCAGATGCCGCGCACGCGCGCCGCATCGAAACAGCCCTGGTTGCGCAGCAGCTGCGGGTCCAGCAGCGCCTCCGCCCAATCGCGCAATGGACCGGCCAGCCAGCGCGCCATCGGCGGGCCAAAGCCGCGCTTGGGACGGTACACCAGCGGCTCGGGCAGGTAGCGTGCCAACAGGTGCTTCAGAATCAGTTTGTGTTCGCCATCGTGGTACTTCAGGTGCTGCGGCAGGCGCCAGGCCAGTCGCACCACCTCCATGTCCAGCAGCGGCGCACGGGTTTCAACGCCCGCCGCCATGCCCGCACGGTCAACCTTGGCGAGAATGCCCTCGGCCAGGTCCATGCGGAAATCCAGCAACTGGATGCGCGCTTCGGCCGGCAGCGCCGTGTCCTGCTGCTGGAAGATCGTCACCGGTTCACGCGCGCCCAGCACCACCTGCGCCGGCTGCCGCCAGCGGGTCACCCGCTGCAGGTAGTGGCCTTCCACATCGTTGGCAGCAACCTCGGCCACCAATGCACGCCATCCTCCGAGGCGACCACGCTCAGCGTTCATGCGGTTGCCGCTGCGCCGCGCCAGGTCGCGTACCCAGTCCGGCAAGCCGCCGCACAGGCGCGCATTGCGCAGCGCGCGGCCATAGCTGGGGTGGCCGAAGAACAGTTCATCGCCACCGTCACCGGTCAGCGCCACCGGCTTGCGTGCCCCCAGCAGTTCACTGGCCAGCAGCGTCGGCAGCTGCGACGCGTCGGCGAACGGTTCGCACCAGACCTGCGGCAGGCGCTGCAGCAGATCCAGGCCCTGGCGCGCGTCCATGCGGTGCAGGTGATGCTGCACACCCAGATGGCGCGCGACCTGCGACGCCCAGTCGCTCTCGTCATGTCCCGGATCGTCGAAGCCGACCGTCCATGCTTCGATCGGCAGGTTGGATTGCGCCTGCATCATCGCGGTCACCAGCGACGAGTCGGTGCCACCGGACAGGAACGCGCCACAGGCCAGCGGCGAGTGCATGCGTGAAGCGATGGCTTTCTGAAGTACCGCCTCAAGCTGATCGGTGGCCTGTTCCAGGCTCGGCGCCGGTTGCAGCGGCTCCTGCAGTGCACGCTGCATTGCTTCGCGTGCGCACCAGTAACGCGCGCCCCCCTGCGCGGCCTGGCTGGAGCAACCCGCGGCATGGTCGCTGAGATCGATGCGCAGCATCGCGCCGGCCACCAGCTTGTGGATGCCGCGGTAGATGGTGTGCGGCGCCGGCACATAGTCGTGGCGCAGCAGCAGGCTCAGCGCATCCTGGTCGATGCTCGGGGCGAACCCGGCGAAAGCCTGCAGCGCCTTCAACTCCGAGGCGAACAGAAACCGGCCTTGGCACCAGCCGTAATACAGCGGCCGCTCGCCCACCGGATCACGGGCCAGCCACAGCACGCGCGACTCGCGGTCCCAGACACTGAAACCGAAGGCGCCCTCGATACGCGCCAGCGCCCGCTGCACGCCCCATTCGACGATCGCCTGCAGCAGCAGCCGTGCATCGCTGCAGCTGCGTGGCAGATCGCGCAACTGCGCCTGCAGGTCAGCGCGGTTGTACAGGCGGCCGTCCAGGCACAGCACGTAGCGACCGCAGTCCGAGCTGAGCGGCTGCAACGGCGTATCGGTCGGCGCCCGGCAGTGGCCCAGCGCGAGGCCGGCCTCGGCGTCGGTCCAGTAGCCGATGCGCCCCCGGCCGCGCTGCTGCAGGGCGCGCAGCATTGGCGCCAGCTGCTGCAGCAGGTGTTCGTCCTCGGCGGGCGGCAGCCAGGCCCCGACCACGCCGCTCATCGGGCGCCTCCGCACTGGCGGCGGCGGGACGGGTTCAGCAGGCAGGGGGCGGCGGGCGACATGGGGACGGCACGCGGAGCGGAGGAGACTCCATGCTCGGCCGCAGGCCCCGTCGCGTCAGTCGCTTTGCTGTCAGCGATCGTCACCCGCCGTATCACGAAGGTAACGTTTTGTAACAGCGGCAGGCTATGCTGGGCGGCAAGTCGTTGCCGGGACTGAGACCCGGCCCGTGCGCCAGCAACCCCGGCTGAATGGCGCCCGCCCCCGGCACCCGGGCGGCCCGATGGCTGGGATAGCATCGCCGCGCTCGTGCCGTGGCGGTACGTCTGCGCCTACGGAGGCCTTGGAAATGCTGGATATCGTACTGGTCGAAGACGATGCCCGCCTGGGAACGATGGTCAGTGACTACCTGCAGCGGCATGGCTACCAGGTCGCCCATGAACGCAGCGGCGAGCGGGCAGTGGCGCGGATCCTGGCCGAAAAGCCGGCGCTGGTGCTGCTCGATGTCGGCCTGCCCGACCAGGATGGTTTCGAAGTGTGTCGGCAGATCCGCCCTCACTATGACGGCATCATCTGCGTGCTGACCGCCCGCACTGACAACATCGACCAGGTGCTGGGACTGGAGCTGGGGGCCGACGACTACATCGGCAAACCGATCGAACCGCGGGTGCTGCTGGCGCGGCTGCGCGCCCACCTGCGCCGCCACCGCCGGGTCGAACCGCGTGACGGCAGCCTGCGCTTCGGCGAGCTGAACATCGACCCGTCCACACGCAACGTGCACCTGCAGGGCAGCCTGCTGGAGCTGACCACGGCCGAGTTCGACCTGCTGTTCCTGCTGGCCAGCAACGCCGGCCAGATCCTGGACCGCGACGCGCTGCTGCGCGGCCTGCGTGGCATCGCCTTCGACGGCCTGGACCGTTCGATCGATGCCCGCATCTCGCGCCTGCGCCGCAAACTGGGCGACAACCCCGAGCAGCCGGAACGGATCAAGACCGTCCGTGGCCGCGGCTACCTGTTCAGCCGCTCGGCATGGGGATGAAGCGCACGCCCTCGGCGATGCGCGGCCACGCCTTCCACTTCCTGCGCTACGGCGTCGGCTTCCTGGTCGCCCACCTGTTGTTGATCGTGTTGGGCCTGTGGGCCTGGGATGCCCTGCTGGAAGACCGCACGGAAGCTGGTCTGCAGGCCGAGATGCGTGGCACCCATGCGCTGCTGCAGCACCGTTTCGCCGAAACCCCGCGCGACCAGTGGCCGGTGCTGGCACGCGAACTCGACGCCGATTTCGCCTACGCGCTGCGCATGGTGCCGCTGGCTGAGGCAGTGAGGGCGTTGCCGGCCAGCCAACGTCCGCCGTTCAACAACGGCCGCGTACAGATCGACCTGGAGCACATGCGCAGCCTGCAGCGGATCGGTGACAGCGACTACGCGGTGATGCTGGGGCCGCTGGACGAAGCGCTGCCGGACGAGGGCTGGCAGGACAGCGAAGTGTCCGGCGTGGCGATCCTGCTGCTGATCCTGATGGTGGCGGTGGCACTGCCGATGTACGTGATGGTCTATCGGTTGTGGCGCGACGTCTCGCAGCTGGCACAGGCGGCCAGACAGATGCGCGATGGCCAGTTGGACACGCGAGCGCCGCGTGCGGGCACCGCGCTGGTGCGGCCACTGGCCAATGCCTTCAACCACATGGCCGAGCAGCTGCAGCAGCTGCTGGAAAGCCAGCGTGTGCTGGCGCAGGCGGTGGCGCACGAAGTGCGCACGCCATTGGCGCGGATGCGTTTCGGCCTGGCCGACCTGGAGGACACCGCGCTGGATGATGGGCAGCGCGATGCACTGGGCGGACTGCGCACCGATGTGGATCGGCTGCAGCACCTGACCGATGCCGGCGTCGAGTACGCCGCACTGGGCCGCTGCCATCAGCCGACCCGCCAGCGCCTGCAGCTGGCGGCGCTGGTGCGTGGCGTGGTCGCCCAGTTCGCGCCGCTGCCGATGCCGGTGCAGCAGGCGCTGTCGCCGGTGGGCCTGGTCAACGTCAACCGGCACATGCTGGAGCTGGCACTGCGCAACCTGCTCGGCAATGCACTGCGTTACGCGCGCCGGCAGATCCGTATTGCCAGCACCGTCAATGACGGCTGGCTATGCCTGCAGGTGGAGGACGACGGCCCCGGCATCGCACCCGAACTGCGCGGCCAGGTACTGCAGCCCTACGTCCGGCTGGACCCGGGCAGTCCCGGCTTCGGCCTCGGCCTGGCGCTGGTGCAGGTGGTGGCCGACAAGCATGGCGGCCACGTCGAAGTGACCGATTCGGCGTTCGGCGGTGCCTGCATCCGCCTGCACCTGCCGCTGGAGAACGGCGGCATCGTCGAATGCGAAGCGGCCTGCTAGGCCGCCGGTTCCGCACGCGGCAAGGCGAACACGAACAGCGCGCCATGCTCGCTGTCGCGCAGTTCGATGCGGCGGCCGTGCAGCTGCACGATGCGCTGCACGATCAACAGCCCCAATCCGCCGTTCTCGCCGCGCCGCGCGCCCAGCGCGGCCGGTGCCTGGAACAGCTGGGTGCGCAACGCCGGCGCGACCCCTGGGCCGTCATCGGCCACGCTGACCTCCACGCTGTCGGGAGTCGCACGCAGGCGCACCTCGATCTGCCCACCGTCGGGTGCATGGCGCAGCGCGTTGTCGAGCAGGTTGGTCAACACCCGTTCGACCAGGCCCAGGTCGGCGCGCACCAGCGGCAGGCCGGGGGGGAACGCCGCGTGCAGCTGCTGGCCGCGCGCCTGTGCCGCCAGTTCGAACTTCTGCAGCACGTCCTGCAGCAGCTCCGGTAGTGCGAACACCTCCCACTCCAACCGCACTTCGCCATGCTCCAGCCGCGCCAGCTCGAACAGCGCGCGCGCCAGCCGGCCGACCTTGGCGCTCTGTGCCAGCGCGATGCCGAGATAGCGGCGGCGCTCTTCCGCTGACAGCGTGGCGTCCTTCAACGCCAGCGTTTCCAGGTAGCCATGCAGCGACGACAGCGGCGTGCGCAGGTCGTGCGAGATGTTGGCGACCAGTTCGCGGCGCTGCAGGTCCTGCTGGCGCAGCTGCTGCCACTGCTCGCCCAGCCGCTGCGCCATCTGCGCGTGCGCGTGTTCGAGGATCACCAGCTCGTCGCGCTCACCGGGGCGCAGCGGCTCCGGCGGTGGCAACGGCGTGGGTGCGTCGATGTCGAAGGCCTGGATGCGCCGGGTCAGCCGCCGCAGCGGACGGGTCACCCAGTAGAACGCCACCAGCCCGGCCAGCAGGCCGAGGCCACCGACCAGCACCACCGACCACAGCGTGGTGTTCCACTGGCTGCCGGCGGCAAGATCGTCGGCCAGCATCTGCCGGTGCTCGCCGACCAGCACCACGTACACGTAGCCCGCCGGCCGGCCCTGCACGATCAGAGGTGCCGCGCTGAACACCTTGCGGCCATTCGCGCTGCGCGGGTCATCGCCGAGGATCGGCAACGGCGCACCGGCCAGCAGGCGGCGCAGCGGCGCCACGTCCACCCGGTTTCGCACCAGGTGCCCACTGGGCGCATCGTGGCCGAGGATGCGGCCCTGGTCATCCAGCAGGTAGACCTCGACGCTGGGGTTGACCGCCATCAGCTGGCCGAACAGCGCGCGCACCGCGGCGTCGCGCATGCCGCTGGTATCCATCAGCTCGCTGCGCTGGGCGATATGCTCGGCCAGGCCCAGCGACAGCCGCTGCACCACCTCCTGCTCGTGGCGGGTGTTGGCACGCATCTGCAGTGCCAGCAGCGCCATGCAGCACATCAGCATCAGCGCGGCGATCACCGCTGCCAGCTTCTGCCACAGGTTCGGCTTGATCATGCCGCCGCCCCGGCCGGGTCGACCAGCTTGTAGCCACGGCCCCACACCGTCAGCAGCCGCCGCGGATTGGCCGGATCGGGCTCGATCTTGCTGCGCAGGCGGTTGATATGGGTGTTGACCGTATGCTCGTAGCCATCGTGCTGGTAGCCCCAGACCTGGTTGAGCAGTTCCATGCGCGCGAACACCTGGTCCGGGTGACGGGCAAAGAACAACAGCAGGTCGAACTCGCGCGGGGTCAGCTCCAATGGATTGCCATCCACCGAGGCGGTGCGCGCGACCGGGTCCAGCTGCAGTCCCCCCAGCTCGATCGCGCCGGCATCGATGCGTGCGCTCTGCGCCATCGCCTCGGCGCGGCGCAGCAGCGCGCGCACGCGTGCCACCAGTTCCGGCATCGAGAAGGGTTTTGCCAGGTAATCGTCCGCGCCCAGTTCCAGGCCGACGATGCGCTGGGTTTCGCTGCCGCGCGCACTGATGATGATGATCGGCACATACCGCGCCATCGCGCGTGCGCGCTGGCACACCTGCAGGCCGTCCACGCCGGGCAGCATCACGTCCAGCACCAGCGCATCCCAGGGACCTTCCTGCTCGAGCAGGCGCAGGCCGGCATCGCCGCTGGCAGCATGGGCGACGTCGTAGCCCTCATCGCCCAGGTGCATGCGCAGCAGGTCGGCGATGTGGGCATCGTCTTCAACGATCAGCACGCGTTTGGTCGACATCGTCAGCTCAAGGCCAGTGGGGAGGCGGGTTGCATTGTGGCGCGGGACGGCCGCCGATACCTCACGAAAAATTGAATCCTGCGTGAGGATTCGTTGACCCGGGCGGGCGCAGCATGGCCCCGTCACCCCCTTCCCGGAGTCCGCCATGTCCTTGTCCCGCCGCCATCTGCTGGGCCTGGGCGGTGTTGCTACCGCCGCCGGCCTGCTCGGCCTGGGGGCCTGCAGCCGCGCCGCCCCCGCCGCCGCCGAAGCGCGCCCGTCGCGACAGTTCGAGGTCATGCACAGCGATGCCGACTGGCGCCAGCGCCTGACCCCGGCGCAGTACGCGGTGCTGCGCCAGCAGGCCACCGAACGGCCGTGGAGCAGCCCGCTCAACAAGGAACACCGCCAGGGCACCTTCGCGTGTGCCGGCTGTGCGCTGCCGCTGTTTTCCTCGTCCACCAAGTTCGAGAGCGGCACCGGTTGGCCCAGCTTCTGGGCGCCGCTGCACAACGCCATCGGCGAAGACCGCGACGTCACCTTCGGGATGCTGCGGGTGGAGGTGCACTGCCGCCGCTGTGGCGGCCACCTCGGCCATGTGTTCAACGATGGCCCACGCCCGACCGGGCTGCGCTACTGCATGAACGGTGCGGCGATGGTGTTCGTTCCCGGCGCCACGGATGGCACTGCCGACGGCTGGCGGGTGCCGGTCGGTTCTTCCCCTGTTTCCGGAGCCTGACGATGCTGCTGTTGCTGCTTGCCTACCTGGGGGGCGCGCTGACCCTGCTCAGCCCCTGCATCCTGCCGGTGCTGCCGTTCGTGTTCGCGCGTGCCGACCGTCCGTTCCTGCGCAGCACGCTGCCATTGCTGCTGGGCATGGCGCTCACCTTCACCGTGGTCGCCAGCCTGGCCGCGGTGGGCAGCCAATGGGTGGCACAGGCCAACCAGGTCGGGCGCTGGATCGCCCTGCTGCTGATGGCGCTGTTCGCGGTCGCCCTGCTGTGGCCACGACTGGCCGACCATCTGCTGGCGCCGTTCCAGCGCGTGGGTGCCCGTCTGAGCGCGCGCGCCGATGCCGCGGATGCCGCTGGGCGCGGCGGCGCGTGGACCTCGCTGCTGATCGGCATCGCCACCGGCCTGCTGTGGGCGCCATGCGCCGGTCCGATCCTCGGCCTGGTGCTGACCGGTGCCGCCCTGCATGGTGCCAGCGTGGGTACCAGTGCCCTGCTGCTGGCGTATGCGCTGGGCGCGATCACCGCGCTTGCACTGGCGGTGTGGGTGGGCGGCCGCGTGTTCCGTGCGCTGCAGGCGCGGCTTGGCCTGGGCGATGTACTGCGCAAGGTGCTGGGCGTGGCCGCCTTGCTGGCGGTGGTGGCAATCGGCCTGGGCTGGGATACCGGCCTGCTGACCCGTCTTTCCACGGTCAGCACCGCACGTATCGAGCAGGGCCTGCTGGACGCGGTACCCGGCGCGCAGCCGGCGGCACCACCGATGATGATGATGGCCGGTGCCAACGCCGCTGGCGATGCACCGCTGCCGGTCGAGGGAACCCTGCCCGCGCTGGACGGGGCCACCGGCTGGCTCAACAGCCCACCGCTGACGGCCCAGCAGCTGCGCGGCAAGGTGGTACTGGTCGACTTCTGGACCTACTCCTGCATCAACTGCCTGCGTGCGATGCCGTTCGTGCACGAATGGGAGCGCCGCTACCGCGACCACGGCCTGGTGGTGATCGGCGTGCACACGCCGGAGTTCGCCTTCGAGCGTGACCCGCGCAACGTGATGAAGGCGGTGCAGCAGCTGAAGGTCGAGTACCCGGTGGCGCTCGACAACCAGTACACGATCTGGCGCGCGTTCAACAACCGCTACTGGCCGGCGCAGTACTTCGTTGATGCGCAGGGCAACATCCGCAGCCACCAGTTCGGCGAGGGCAACTATGCGCGTTCGGAACAGGTGATCCGTCGCTTGCTGACCGAGGCCGGCCAGACGAACCTGCCGCCGCCGGCCGATCCGGCCGCCGCCGATCTGAAGGGCGTGGCTGCGCAGGCCGACATGGGCAATCTGCGCTCGCCGGAAACCTATCTGGGCCACGCCCGTGCCGAGCAGTTCGCCTCGCCCGGTGGGCAGCGCAGCGACAACGCGTTCGACTACACATTGCCGGCCAGCCTGGCGTTGAACCAGTGGGGCCTGTCCGGACGCTGGACCGTTACCGACGAGGCTGCGCAGCTGCAGCAGGCCGGTGGCCGCATCGCCTTCCAGTTCCATGCGCGCGACCTGCACCTGGTGCTGGCACCGGGCCAGGAAGGAAAGCCGGTGCGCTTCCGCGTCCTGCTGGATGGCAAGCCATTGCCCGCCACCGATGCCGGCACTGATGTCGGCGCCGATGGCAGTGGCGTGGTCGACGAGCATCGCCTGTACCAGCTGGTACGCCAGCGCGGCACGGTCGGCCCGCATCGCTTCGAGATCGAATTCCTCGATGCGGGCGTGCAGGCCTATGCCTTCACCTTCGGTTGAACCGGGAGCACATGATGAAACTCTCCTTTGAACAGGGCATCGCCGCCGGTGTTGCCGGCCTGGTGGCCATGGCATTGATTGCCGGGGTGCTGCTGGTCGATCACGGCGCGGCTGCGGCGCCGGTCGAAGCCAGCGCGCAGATCCAGGCACTGCCGGCCCCCACCGGCGATGCGGCGTTCCGCGATGACGCCACCCACGCCAGCGTGGTGTTTGCCGGCGGTTGCTTCTGGGGCGTGCAGGGCGTGTTCCAGCACGTCAAGGGCGTGAGCAATGCGGTGTCCGGCTATATCGGTGGCAGTGCAGCCAATGCCCGCTATGAGCGCGTCAGCGGTGGCCAGACCGGCCATGCCGAAGCCGTAAAGATTGACTACGACCCGCGCCAGGTCAGCTATGGACAGCTGATGCAGGTGTTCTTCTCGGTCGCGCACGACCCGACCCAGCTCAACCGCCAGGGTCCGGACCACGGCAGCCAGTATCGCTCGGCGATCTTCAGTGATGACGCCCGCCAGCAGGCGGCCAGCCGCGCCTACATCGCCCAGCTCGGCCAGGCCGGCAGCTACCGCGCACCGATCGTCACCCAGCTGGTCAGCGGCCAGCGCTTCTACCCGGCCGAGAGCTACCACCAGAACTACATGACCAACTACCCGCAGGCCGCCTACATCCGCTACTACGACGCACCGAAGCTGGTGGCCCTGGCCAAGCAGTTCCCAGCGCTGTACCGGCGCGAGGCGGTGCTGGTGCCGATGCGCTGACGGCATTTCCCCTGGGGCTGATCGGTGCTCGGCTCTACACACCCAAAAAAGACGCACGGCGGTCCCGCCGTGCGCTTGGAATGCGCCGGCCACGCCCCGATCAGGCCCGGCCGACGACGACATGCTAGGCTCGCCATCATCATGGGTACAGCATCAGATGGCGGGATGTTCGATGGATACAGATGACCAGGTCACGATGATCCCTCCACGCTACCAGCGGCTCTCCGACGAACTGGCCGAGGCCATCCACGGCGGTCGCCTTCCGGTCGGCAGCCGCCTGCCTTCGCTGCGGCAGATGGCGTCGCAGCGCAGGCTCAGCCTCAACACGGTGATCGCGGCATATCGCCAGCTGGAAGATGCCGGGCTGGTGATTCCGCGGCCGAAGGCGGGCTTCGAAGTCGCGCCGCGGCTGTCGGTGCCGGAGCGTTCGCTGCGCGACACCCCGTCCGCGCCCACCGCGCCGCTGCAGCAGGTGCTGATGGCCCGGGTACTGGAAGCGCAGCGCCGACCGGGTGTGGTCGACCTGGCCTTCGCCGGCCCACGTGGTCGCCAGTTCTATCCCGGCGCGCAGCTGGCCCGGCATACCGCGCAGGTGCTGCGCCACGGCCAGCAGACGGTGGAGACCTATGCGAGACCCAACGGCTCCCCCCGGCTGCTGGCGCAGATCGTGCGCCGCAGTCCGCGCATGGGCCTGCACACCCACGCCGAGCGACTCCTGCTGACCCATGGTGCGATGGAAGGCCTGCAGCTGGCGTTGCGCGCGGTCACCCAGCCCGGTGACGCAGTGGGCATCGAGGCGCCGTCCTACTTCAACCTGTATCCGTTGCTGGCCAACCTCGGCCTGCAGGCCATCGAGTTGCCCACCCACCCGCAGCACGGGCTGGATGTGGATGCACTGGATGCGCTGCTGGAGCACACGCCACTGGCCGCACTGGTGGTGATGCCGACCGTGCACAACCCGCTCGGCTGCACCATGCCGACCGCCGCCAAACAACGCTTGGCCGAGCTGGTCAACGCACGGCAGCTGCCCCTGATCGAGGATGCGGTGTACGCCGAGCTGCAGTTCTGCGAACCGCCGGCACCCTTGCTGAAAGCCTTCGATCGCGATGGCTGGGTGATGGTGGTCGGTGGCTTCTCAAAGACACTGGCGCCGGATTACCGCATCGGCTGGCTGGATGGCGGTCGCTTCGCAGAGCGCATCGCGCTGCTGAAGTTCCAGTCCACCGGCGGTGAGCCGCAGCTGCTCGGCGATGCGGTGGCCGCGTATCTGGAAGCAGGCAGCTACGAGCACCATCTGCATCGCATGCGCCGCCTGTACCGCGAACAGGTGGGACGGCTGCGCCAGCTGGTAGCCGAGCATTTCCCGGCAGGCACCCGCGCCACCGAACCACAGGGCGGATTCCTGCTGTGGCTGGAACTGCCGGGCGTGGACACGCGCGAGCTGTTCGAGCGAGCGCTGCAGGAGGACATCGTGTTCATGCCCGGCCAGGTCTATTCGCGTGGCGCGCGCTATCGCCACTGCCTGCGGCTGTCGTGCTGCCAGAGCCTGGATGCACGCTTCATCGGTGCGGTGGAACGGCTGGGTGCGATCGCGCGGGAGCTGGCAGTGCGCCAGCTCCTGTAGAGCCGAGCCTACGCTCGGCTGCCCTTCGCTGACGGTCCCCGCTGAGCCGAGCGTGGGCTCGGCTCTACAGGAAGCAGGTCAGTCGAGCAGGTGCGTACTCAGGATCTGACCATCCGCCCCCGGCAGATGCGGCAGCCGTCCCCAGCACGGCATCGGCAGGCGCTGCTGCAGCGTGGCGATGTTCTCGTCCTGGCGCTGCATCGCCGGGTCGATGTGGTTGCCGATCCAGCCCAGGCAGTCCACGCCGCTGGCCTGCAGCGATTGCGCAGTCAACCGCGCGTGGTTGACGCAGCCCAGCCGCATGCCTACCACCAGCAGCACCGGCAGCTGCAGCGCACGCACCAGGTCGAGCTGGTCCAGCGTGGCCGAGACCGGCGCCAGCCAACCGCCCACGCCCTCCACCACGACGATATCGGCCTTCGCGCGCAGGCGTTCGAACGCGGCCACGATCGGCGCCAGCTCCACCTGCACGCCGTCCTCGGCAGCGGCCAGCTCCGGTGCCAGTGGCTGCCGCAGCGCATAGGGATTCAGATCGGCATAGTCCGGCACTGGCCAGCTGGCCGCCTGCAGCGCCAGCGCGTCCTCGTTGCGCAGGCCCTGCCCCAGATCCTCGCTGCCGCTGGCCACCGGCTTCATGCCCACTGCACGCAGGCCACGCTGGCGCAGTGCATGCAGCAGCGCGGTGCTGGCCGCGGTCTTGCCGATTTCGGTATCGGTGCCGGTAACGAACAGGGCGGGCGGCAGCGTAGCGGGCAACGGCATCGATGGGCTCCAACAGGGCAACAGTGTGTGCATTATCGCCGGCCCGGTGCACTTGCTAGACTGCGGGCATGTTCGCCAATGCCTCGCTCACCGGCAGCAAGCCGGAACAATACGCCCAGCTGCTGGAACAGGCCCGTGGCCTGGTCTACGCCGAGTCCGACCGCATCGCCAACGCGGCCAACCTCTCCGCACTGGTCTATCACGCCCTGCCCGACCTGAATTGGGTGGGCTTCTATCTGTATGACGGCAAGGAACTGGTGGTTGGCCCGTTCCAGGGCCTGCCGGCCTGCGTGCGCATCCCGCTGGACAAGGGTGTGTGCGGTGCCGCCGCCAGCCAGCGCGTAACCCAGCGCGTGGACGACGTCGATGCCTTCCCCGGCCACATCGCCTGCGATTCGGCCTCGCGTTCGGAGCTGGTGGTGCCGCTGCTGCGCGGCGATGAACTGATCGGCGTGTTCGATATCGACAGCCCGAAGGTCGGCCGCTTCGACGCCGACGATCAGGCCGGCCTGGAAGCCATCGCCCGCGTGTTCGTCGAGGCACTGGGATGAGCGCACCGAAGCTGCGCAACATCGGCCCGAAGAGTGCAGCCTGGCTGCGCCAGGTCGGGCTGCGCAGCCGCGAGGACCTGGTTGCGATCGGCGCAGTCGGCGCCTTCGTCAAGGTCAAGCGGGCCGGCTTCAAGCCCAGCCTGAACCTGCTGTACTCGCTGGAAGGCGCATTGCTGGACTGCCACTGGCAGGAGCTGAGCGAGCCTCAGCGTGAAGCGCTGGTGCAGGACTATGAGGCGCGCATCGCCGCGCATCCGCTGAAGGCGGCCGGCCCGGCGTCGGGCCCGGTGCATGAGCAGCGCTTCGATGCCGACGATGAGGCGGAAGACAGCGTGACCGAGCGCGCGGACGAGGATTGAGCCGCGCCCTCCTGTAGAGCCGAGCCCACGCTCGGCTGGCCTTTCTGATCGAAGTGCAGCCGAGCATGGCTCGGCTCTACACGAGCAGCTCAGGGCTGCTGCAGCTCCAGCAGCTCGCCCACCAGCCCGACCTCGCCCCGCTCCAGCCACACCCGCAGGCGCGTGCCGTGGTCGATGCGCAGGGCCCAGCACAGCGACATCGGCAGGCCGCAAACCTGCGACAACACCATGCGCAGCGGGCCACCATGGCTGACCACCAGCGTCGGCACCGGATCATCATCATCGAGCAGGCGATCCAGCGCGCGCGCGATACGCCGCTCGAAATGCCCCCAGCTCTCGCCGTTCGGCGGCGGGAACGCATGCGGATCGGCGTGGAAGGCGGCCAGCGCATCTTCCGGCAGGTCGAACAGCGACTGCCCGTCCCAATCGCCGAAATCCAGTTCTTCCCATTCCTCGTCCGCTTCGACGTCCAGCCCGCGTGGGGTGGCCAGCGCCATCGCCGTGTGCAGCGCGCGCAACCGCGGTGAACTGATCACCCGCTCCCAGCGTTGCTCGGCATAGGCCTCGACCAGCTCTTGCGGCAGGCCGGCCAGCTGCGGTGGATCGCTGCGGCCATCAAGGAACTCATCGCGACCGTTGCCGGCGTGGCGGACCAGGTCGAGGATCATGCGTGCGTCCCGGACGGGCGGCGCAGGTACAGCGGAGAACGGGCAGACATCGGTAACGGCACCACGGGATCGAGCAACCATTCTAAAGGCACAGCAAAGGCAGCCGCGCAGGCGCGACGCAACGGGACGGCCTGCGATGCCGTAGACTGCGCGCACTTCCAGGTGACCTGCGGCCGTGGCCGGCAGGTTGAAACGGGAAGCCGGTGACGCGTGATGCCACGCCAGGCCGGCGCTGCCCCCGCAACGGTAAGCACGTCAGTTCCAGGCAACACCGCCACTGTGCCGCAGGCATGGGAAGGCGCCTGGACGGTGGCCTCGCGCCACCCGGCGGCAAGCCCGGAGACCGGCCCGGAAGCCTCAGGTCGCGATGCGGTGGGCATGGCGCTGGATGACCGTGGCGTGCGCTGCGGCATCGGCGCGTGCCTGCCTTCGCGGCTCCTCCCCTTCGCCACGCGGGCGTGCGTGGCACCTGGAGTCCCCCCATGAAGCTGCAGTCCCGAATGCTGTCCCTGGCCGTACTGGCCGCCCTGCCCGCGCTGGCACAGGCCGCCGATGACACCACCGCACTCGACCAGATCCTGGTCACCGCCACGCGCACCCCGATCGCCCTGCAGGACAGCATCGCGCCGGCCCAGGTGATCGACCGCGCGCAGATCGAATCCAGCCAGGCCACCTCGCTGCAGGAACTGCTGCGCGGCCGCGCCGGCATCAACCTGACCAATGCCGGTGGGCTCGGCAAGCAGAGCTCGCTGTTCCTGCGCGGCACCAACTCGGGCCACACCGTGGTGCTGGTCGACGGCGTGCGCATCAACAGTGCCGACCTCGGCCTGGCGATGTACCAGGACCTGCCGCTGGCGCAGATCGAGCGCGTGGAAATCGTGCGTGGCCCGCAGTCGAGCCTGTACGGCGCCGATGCCATTGGCGGCGTGATCCAGATCTTCACCCGCCGCAACCAGGGTGATTTCGCCCCGCACTTCCAGCTCGGTGGCGGCAGCAACGGCCTGCGCGAAGCCAGCGGCGGGATCGGCGGCGGGACCGAACGCGGCTGGTTCGGCGCCGACATCGCCTACCAGCATTCCGATGGCATCGATGCCTGCCGCGGCTCGGCAACGCTGTTCACCGGCTGCTTTGCCGACGAACATGACCGCGATGGCTACCGCAACCTGTCCAAGAGCCTGCGCGGTGGCTACACCTTCAACGACCAATGGAACGTGGAAGGCAGTGCATTGCGTGCCGACGGAAAGAACCATTACGACGGCTACTACAACTATTCGGAAACCCGCCAGCAGGTGCTGGCCGGCAAGGTGCGCTACACCCCGTCCGACCGCCTGGCGTTCACCGCCAATGTCGGGCGCAGTGACAACGAGTCGGACAACTTCGGTGACTTCGGTGCCCGTGGCAGCGCTCAGACCCACCGCGACAGTGCCTCGCTGCAGGGTGACTTCGCCTTGGCCGAAGGCCAGCTGCTGAGCACCGGCGTGGACTGGAGCGAAGACAACCTGGATGGCAGCAGTGCCGGATATCGGGTCGACAGCCGCCGCAACACCGGCGTGTTCGTGCAGTACCAGGGACGCTTCGGCCGCCACCAGCTGCAGGCCAGCGCGCGCAACGACGACAACCAGCAGTTCGGCAACCACGCCACGGGGAGCCTCGGCTGGGCGATGGAGCTCGGCCACGGCCTGCGTGTCAATGCCAGTTACGGCACCGCGTTCAAGGCGCCGACCTTCAGCGACCTGTATGACCCGTGGAGCGGTGTGCCGACGTTGAACCCGGAGAAGTCCAAGAGCGCCAACCTGGGCGTTTCGCAGCAGGCACAGGGCTGGCACTGGGGCCTGGACGTCTATGAAACCCGCATCGATGATCTGATCACCTACGATGCGGCGACCTTCAGGATGCAGCAGGTGGAGAAGGCGCGCATCCGCGGTGCCGAACTGACCGGTGGCGTGCTGCTGGCCGGCTTCGACATCAACGCCCAGCTGAGCTACACCGACCCACGCAACCGCACCGGCGGCAGCACGCAGTTCGACAACTGGCTGCCGCGTCGTGCACAGCACACCGCGCGCCTGGACATCGACCGGCGTTTCGGGGACTTCCGCGCAGGCCTGACGGCGCAGGGTGCGGGCAAGCGCTATGACGATGCCGCCAACGCGGTGAAGGTGGGGGGGTACGGCACGCTGGATCTGCGCGCCGAGTACGCGCTGACGCCGTCGTGGTCGCTGCTGGCGCGTGCCGCCAACGTGTTCGACCGCAGGTATGAGACGGTGGCGTGGTTCAACCAGCCGGGCCGTGAGTACCAGTTGAGTGTGCGTTACCAGCCGAAATGAAAGAGGGCGCCGGGCATTGCCCGGCGCTTTCTCTGTAGAGCCGAGCCCATGCTCGGCTCAGGCAGCAAAGCAGCCGAGCATGGGCTCGGCTCTACACCGGGACGCCGGCGGTCAACCCCGGCAGTTCACGCAGGTCGTCGATCACCGCCACCGCATGCGCGGTGGCCAGGTCCAGGCCGCGCGGATAGCCGTAGCGCACCAGCGCGATCGGCATGCCCGCAGCTTCGGCGGCGCGGTAGTCGGTCAACGAATCTCCCACCATCAGGCACGCCTGCACCGGCAGCCCGAAGTGCGCAGCGATATGCCGCAGCGGTTCGCCGCTGGGCTTGCGCTGCGGCAGTGAATCGCCGCCCAGTACCAGCGCGAACGCATCACCGATACCCAGGTGCTGCAGCAGCGGCGGCACCAGTGCTTCGGGCTTGTTGGTGCAGATCGCCAGTGGCACGGCGCGCGCGCGCAGCTGCGCCAGTGCGTCGGCCACGCCATCGAACAGGCGCGGGCTGCGCAGCAGGCATTCACGGTAGTGCACCATGAACACCGGCATCACCTCGGCCAGGTCGACCTCACGACCGGCGGCGTGCACGGCCTGTTCGACCAGGCGGCGCACCCCGTCGCCGATCCAGCCGAGCACGGTGGCTTCCGGCACGCGCGCCATGCCGATGGCTTCCAGCGTGCGGTTCAGCGCTTCGGCGATGTCAGCTGCGCTGTCGACCAGCGTGCCATCGAGATCGAATACGACCAGCGGATAGGGATACGACAAGGGACGACGCCTGTACAACGTGGGGCGGCCATTGTACGCCGCGTTTTTTTCCAGGATCCGCCTCAGCCGATCCTGCGTGCGCGGGTGGCCAGAAAGGTGGGCAGGTAACGGTCGATCAGGAAGCGCGGCTTCGGCTGCCAGTCTTCCATGAACCGATCAATCACGAAGCCTGCATCCAGCTGCCCGCCGATCAGTTCGGTCAGGCTGTGGCCAAAGGCCAGCGCATCACCGCGGGCGAGTTTCGCCTCACGCTCTGCGGCGGGCAGGTCTTCCAGGTCCGAATAGGGAATGGCGTACTGCGGCCGGATCAAACCCTGTGCGTCCAGCTGCGGATCACGTGCACCGACGAACAGCACCGGGTTGTAGAAACTGGCCATCAACATGCCATCGCGCGCCAGCACGCGGCGGCATTCGGTCCACACCGGGCGCACGTCGGGCACGTACAGGTTGGAGATCGGATGGAACACCACGTCGAAACTGTCGTTGGCGAATACGTGCAGGTCGCGCATGTCGCCCTGCACCGTGCGCAGCTGCAGTCCATCACGCGCAGCGACCCGGCGGTCCTGTTCCAGCTGCCCGTCGGACAGGTCGAACACGGTGACGTCGGCGCCCGCAGCGGCCAGCACGGGGGCCTGCTGGCCACCACCCGAGGCCAGGCACAGGATGCGGCGGCCGCGCACGTCGCCCAGCCAGTCCAGTGGCAGCGCGCGTGGGGTCAGATGCACCTGCCAGCGGCCTTCGCGCGCGGCGGCAATGGTTGAACTCTCCACCGGGCGCGACCATTCGCGCACTTCGCTGGCCTGGCGGTCCCAGGCAGCACGGTTGTGGTCGATCAAGGCCTGTCCATGGTTCATGTGTTCTCCTTGCCCGGTGGGCGCCAATCCAGATCCTGGAAGGCCGGGCTGGCGAAACACTCGGCCAGGTAATCCAGGAATCGCCGCATGATAGCGGGCTGCTGGCGCCGTGACGCGTACACGGCATGAATGCCGAGCTCGTCCAGACTGAATCCGGGCAGCAGTTCGATCAGCTCGCCGCTGCGCAGCAGTGGCGCCACCTGGTAGGTCGGCAGCATGGCGATCCCGGCACCGGCGCGTACCGCCTCCAGCAGCAGCGAGGCCTCGTTGGCGCTGATGTTGCCGCCCACCGCCACCGACAGCGAACGGCCATCGCGGTGCAGCTGCCACAGGCTCTTGCCGACGTAGTGGTGGGTCAGGCAGTTGTGCGCGGCCAGGTGCTCCGGCGCGGTCGGCGTGCCACGCGCCTGCAGGTACGACGGCGTCGCGCACAGCACCGAGCGGCAGGTGGCCAGCCGCCGCGCGATCAGGCTGGGGTCGATCTGGCGCGCGATGCGCACGGCCAGGTCCACGCGCTCCTCGACCAGGTTCACCGTGCGGTCGACCAGCAGCAGCTCGATGCGCGCCGCCGGATGGCGCGCGACGAAACCGGCCACCGCCCGTGCCAGGTGGCTCTGCCCGAACGACACGCTGGCGGTCACGCGCAGCGTACCGTGCGGCTCGGGATCATCACTGGCCAGCTCCCCCTGCAGTTCTTCGCCGATCGCCAGCATCTGCCGGAAGCGCGCCAACGCCGCCTCGCCCGGGCCGGTCAGGCTGACCCGGCGCGTGGTCCGGTGCAGCAGGCGTGCACCCAGCCAGCCCTCGACCTCGGCCAGGTAGCGGCTGACCATCGCCCGCGACATGTCCAGCACTTCCGCGGCGGCGGTGAGGCTGCCGCGCTCGGCCACCTCGACAAACACGGTCATGGCGGTCAATCGGTCCATATGCTCGATCCACGCAACAAACAAGCGCGTTATACGCTGTTTTTCGAGCGACTGCAGCGGCCTAGAGTGGCCCCATTCCCAGCCCACATCGCCCCACGGAGTCCTGCCATGAAGATCGCCCTCGTTGGTTCCACCGGCAACATCGGCCGCCAGATCGCCCGCCACGCGCTGGCCCACGGCCACGAACTCACCGTCATCGTGCGCAGCGCGCAGGACCTTCCGGCCGAACTGGCCGGTGCCCATCCGGTGATCGCCTCGTTGGATGACCAGGACGCGCTGGTCGCCGCCATCGCTGGCCACGACGTGCTGGCCAGCGCCTACGGCCCGCGTCCGGGCGATGACATCGGCCGCGTGGGCGAGATCGCCGCGCAGCTGGCGGCCGCCGCGCGCAAGGCCGGCGTACCGCGCCTGGTGGTGGTGGGTGGCGCCGGCAGCCTGGAAGTCGCGCCGGGCGTGCAGCTGGTCGATACCCCCAACTTCCCGGAAGCCTACAAGCCGTACGCGCTGGCCCATCGTGAGGCATTCAACCGCCTGCAGGCAGTGGACGACCTGGACTGGACATTCTTCTCGCCGGCCGCCGAAATCGGCCCGGGCGAAGAGCGCGGCCAGTACCGTGTGCAGCCCAAGGCCTTCCTGGCCGACGCCAGCGGCCACAGCCGCATCAGTTATGCCGACTACGGCGCCGCGTTCGTCGCCGAGCTGGAAGCGCACCAGTACCCGAAGCAGATCATCACGGCCGCGTATTGATCGACGCGCGAGCCCTGTAGGGCCAAGCCCACGCTCGGCTCCCTATCCGACACAAGGAATTCCCCATGCGTACCGCTGCCCTGCTGCTTCCCCTCGCCCTGGCCGCCACGTTCACCAGTGCGCCGCTGCTGGCCGCACCGGCCACCGCGGCGCCGACCACCGCGACGAAATCACGACTGCACCTGCAGACCTTCCATCCCGGCCCGCAGGCGATGTTCTCGGTATCCTCGGTGCTGATCGAAGGCCGCCATGACGCGATCCTGGTCAACGCGCAGTTCGGCGCCAGCGACGCGCGCAAGCTGGTCGAACGGATCCGCGCCAGTGGCAAGCAGCTGACCACGATCTACATCAGCCACGGCGATCCGGACTACTACTTCGGCCTGGCCACCCTGCAGGATGCCTTCCCGCAGGCACGCATCGTCGCCACTGCGCAGACCGTCGCCCACATCCAGCAGACCCAGGCCGGCAAGCTGGCCTACTGGGGACCGAAGATGGGTGCCGACGTGCCGGCACGCATCGTGGTGCCGCAGGTACTGGACGGCGATGCCCTGCAGCTGGAAGGCCAGCGCCTGCCGTTGATCGGCCTGGATGGCCCGACCCCGGACCGCACGGTGCTGTGGGTACCGTCGCTGCGCGCGATCGTCGGCGGCATTCCGGTGGTGGCCGGTGAGCACGTGTGGATGGCCGACACGCAGACGCCGAAGTCGCACACTGACTGGCTGCAGACCCTGCAGCGGTTGCAGGCACTGAAGCCGAAGGTGGTGGTACCGGGGCATTACGCGCCGGGTGCGGCGCTGGATGCCAGTGCGTTGCGCTTCACCGCGGACTACATCCGCGCGTTCGACGCCGAGGCGGCAAAGGCCAAGGACAGCGCGGCACTGGTGAAGGCGATGCGGGCGCGCTACCCGACGCTGGCCGGCGTGGCATCGCTGGAGCTGAGTGCGAAGGTAGCCAAGGGCGAGATGCAGTGGCCATGAGGTAGGGAGTTTTCTTTTGCAGGGCTGCGCCCTGCACCTGCCCAATGCAACGGCAACAGCCGAAGCAACAGCAAAAGCTGGTCTCCTGAGGGTTGGCGGGGTGGGTCCGGTTGCGGGG
>NZ_JAVFVN010000587.1:0-358 GCF_030910085.1 Stenotrophomonas maltophilia group sp. RNC7
CGCGATGATGAAGGACAAGGCTTCGGCCAAGTAAAGTCGGGCCATGCTCGACTGAGGACTGCTGAGAGCAGAGCGGCGCCCCACGGGGCGCCGCTTTTGTTTTGGATAACGTCGGCGGCAGATCCACGATTGGTGTGGATCTGCCGGTAGTGGCGGCCGCGGGGCCGCCATCGCTTGGGTGGGGCCCCCCCAGGGTTGGGGCCCGCGTGCACGCCCACGGGCAAGATCGCGAAGCTGGCGCTGCAAGCGCTGCTGCAACCGTCTCCCTGGTGAAATTAGCGCTGTGGAACCACCCGATCCCATCCCGAACTCGGAAGTGAAACGCAGCTGCGCCGATGGTAGTGTGGCTCAAGCCATG
>NZ_JAVFVN010000593.1:0-535 GCF_030910085.1 Stenotrophomonas maltophilia group sp. RNC7
TCATCAAACTCTGGTTGCTGTGATAAATAACTAATTGTATATCCACGTGAATGAGTCATATCACCTGTATCAGGAATTTCTGCCCCTGCAATAATTTTTAATAAAGTTGATTTACCAGTACCGTTTACACCGATAATTCCGGCACGTTGTCCTTCTGCAATACTAAATGATAATCCATCAAATAACGGTTTTTCTCCATATGATTTTGATAAGTTTTCCACAGTTAACATTTTCATATTTGTGCATTCCACTCTTTCATAAATTGTTCAATAAACTGTTCCATATAACGATGACGAACTTCCGCCTCTTGTTTTGCTGCATTCGTATTCATTAAGCCTTTTAGTTTTAAAAGTTTTTCATAAAAATGATTTAAAGATGGGTCATTATTTTTTCTATATTCATCTTTCGTCATCACTTCACGAGGAGGAATAGTTGGATCATACATTAATCTCCCTTTCGCCCCGCCATACGCAAATGTGCGAGCTATTCCAATTGCACCAAGAGCGTCTAAGCGATCTGCATCTTGAACAATCTT
>NZ_JAVFVN010000594.1:0-465 GCF_030910085.1 Stenotrophomonas maltophilia group sp. RNC7
TACTTCGTACGCAAGGGTCTCCGCCCTGCGTCCGAAATCTGTCGGCGCTTTATTGAAGACAGCCTGCTCGGTGCCTTGGCCGCCGCAAGCCGAACCTCGTCGGGACGGGCAGGGGTCTGGGCAAAGTAAAGGAGGAGGTGACGGCCAACGGCCGACGCCGGGGGACATTTGCCCAGACCCCTGCCTGCCCCGGCGGGGCCGTTCAACTCGCGGCGAATCGAAACGAAGGCACGCGTGCGGTGGGTTCATTCTGCGTGGCGCAGGGCGGAGGCCCTTGCGTATGAATGTCCTCCGGCGCCGGCCGTTGGCCGTCACCTCCCCCTTTACTTCGTACGCAAGGGTCTCCGCCCTGCGTCCGAAATCTGTCGGCGCTTTATTGAAGACAGCCTGCTCGGTGCCTTGGCCGCCGCAAGCCGAACCTCGTCGGGACGGGCAGGGGTCTGGGCAAAGTAAAGGAGGAGGTGA
>NZ_JAVFVN010000675.1:0-31053 GCF_030910085.1 Stenotrophomonas maltophilia group sp. RNC7
CCCGATAGACATCCGTCGGCGATGCTCCGGCAGTGGCCGGGGGTCCGGCGGAGGACGACCACGACAACCCCTTTAAAACACGAACCCGCAATAAAGCAGCAGTCCGCGAGGTGGGGGATATTGGGGGGGGGGGGCGGCCGGGCCCCGGCCACTGCCGGAGCATCGCCGACGGATGTCTATCGGGGTCATTGCCGACATCGTGGACGATGCCGGCATCCTGATTGGTCGATTGCGACAATCGACGCCTTGCGGTGTATTTTGACCGCCACTTAACAACCGATCCCCAATGACGTGATGCATTTCGCATCGTCACCTCCGGTCGGTATGCTGTGCCGCATGCAGCCAAAGAAATACGCCCTGCCGCTGATGGTCCTGTCGCTGGCCGCCACTTCCGTGGTCCATGCGCGCGGCACCATCGACAAGGTGGACATCAAGGGATTGGACAAGGGCGACGACGCCGCAATCATCGAGAACATCCAGGAATCGCTGTCGCTGTACGACACGATCGGCAAGGAGCAGGGCGAATCGCGCCTGGAGTACCTGCTGTCGCAGGCCGAGCGGCAGACCCGCCAGGCGCTGGAGCCATTCGGGTACTACAACCCGGTGATCAAGGTCGAGGCGCCGCGCGAGGATGAGCATGTGCGCGTGCTGATCCATGTCGACAAGGGCGCCCCGGTGACCGTGCGCCGCGAGCACATCGACATCACCGGCCCGGCGATGTACGACCAGTACCTGCAGGACGACCTGGCCGCCTTCAAGCCGCGCAAGGGCCAGCGCTTCGAGCACACCCAGTACGAAGCCAGCAAGATCACCATCACCCGGCGCCTGGCCGAGCGTGGCTACTTCGATGCCGACTACACCCAGCGCCAGGTGCAGATCACCCGCGCCGACAACGCCGCCGACATCGACCTGACCTGGGACAGCGGCCGCCGCTACAACATGGGCCCGGTGCGCTTCGAGCAGGATTACTTCGTCGACAAGCTGTTCGATCCACTGGTGTACTGGGACCAGGGCAGCTACTACCACGAGGGCAAGCTGGACCGGCTGCGCGAGTCGCTGACCAAGCTGGACTACTTCAGCGTGATCGACATCCAGCCGCGCCCGGACCAGGCCGATGAAAACGGCGAAGTGCCGGTGGACGTGAAGCTGACCCGGGCCAAGCGCACCATCTACACCGCAGGCCTGAGCTACGGCAGCGAGAGCGGCCCGGGTGTGCGCGGTGGCATCGAGCGGCGGTTCCTGAACAACCGCGGCCACAAGATGAACACGCAGCTGGACTATGCGCAGAAGCGCAAGAGCCTGGTCACCAGTTACCGCATTCCGGCCTTCAACTGGCTCGACGGCTGGTACACCTTCGCCGCCAGCGCGTACGACGAGCAGACCGACTACATCGATCTGCGCAACTTCAAGCTGATCGCCAGCCGCAGCGGCGAGATCAACGAGCACTGGACCGCGATCGCCTCGGTCAATGCGCTGCGCGAGCGCTGGCGCTATGCCTCCGGCACCGAATTCACCGACGCCGTCTACAACACCTCGACGCTGGTGTACCCGCAGATGGTTGCCGACTACGTCAACGTCGACGACGAGATGTTCCCGCGCAAGGGCATCAGCGGCGCGGCGACGGTGCGTGCCGGCGTGGAAGGCGCCGGCTCGGATACCAGCTTCGTGCAGGCCAACGCCGTGTTGCGCTGGTACATCCCGGTGGGTGAAAGCAATCGCCTGATCCTGCGCGGCGAGGGCGGCACCACCTGGACCAGCGATCTGGTGGCGATGCCGCCGAGCCTGCGCTATTTCGCCGGTGGTGACCGCAGCATCCGCGGCTACGCCTACCGTGAGGTCGGCCCGCGTACGCCGAAGCCGGACAAGTACGCGCTGGGTGCCAAGAACCTTGTGATCGGCTCGGCCGAGTACGAGCACTACTTCAACGGTGGCCCCTGGGGTGCGGCGGTGTTCGTCGATACCGGCAGTGCCTTCGACAACACCATCGACCTGCATACCGGCGTCGGCTTCGGCGTGCGCTGGAAATCGCCGGTGGGCCCGGTGCGCATCGACGTGGCGCACGGCCTGAACAACCCGGATTCGCAGTTCCAGCTGTACCTGAACATCGGAGCGGACCTGTGAGCACGCCCGCACCGACCCCGAACACCCCGCCGCCACGCGTGCGTTTCTATCGCCGTCGCCGCTTCTGGGCATGGTCCGGCGCCGGCGTGATCGGCCTGGTGCTGCTGGCCCTGCTGGCGGTGTACTGGCTGCTGCAGACCGTGGCCGGCCGTGACGTACTGCTGGCCCAGGTGGTGGCGCGGCTGCCGGTGGGTGCCAGCTTCACCTGGGACAAGGTGGAGGGTCCGGTGGCCGGACCGCTGACCCTGTACAACGTCGACTTCCGCTATGACGACATCCATTTCCACGCCGAGCGTGCGCACCTGGAGCCGGACCTGCGCCCGCTGCTGGGCCGCAAGCTGCTGCTGGACAAGCTGGAGCTGACCAACGCGACGTTGAACCTGGCCAAGAGCGATGAGCCGTTCAAGCTGCCGTCCTGGCCCGATTCCCTGCCGCAGATCGAGATGCCGCTGGCGATCCAGGCCGATGCCATCGCCATCGATGGCTTCCGCATCAGCCAGGCCAACGAACCGGTGATCGACATCAGCCGCGTGCGCGGCGGCATCGAGATCGCCAACGGCGAGTTCCAGGCGCACAAGCTGGTGGTGGACAGTGACATGGGCAACTTCACTGCCCAAGGCCATTACATCCCAGCCAAGGACTACGACACCGACGTGACGGTGACGGCGGTGTTGCCGGCACCGCGTGGGCGCACGGCCGCTACCGTCGGCCTGGTCGCCCGCGGTGACCTGTCGCACATGGAAGTGGCGGTGGCCGGGCGTGCACCGAAGCCGCTGCACGCGATGCTGGTGTTCGATGGCCGCACCGACCCGACGTGGAATGCCAGCGTGCGCAGCGACGAGCTGGATCTGGCGCTGCTGTCGTCGGCATTGGCGAGCTCGGCGATCACGCCGTTGTCGCTGGATTTCACTGCTGCTGGCAAGGGCGGCAATGCCAGCCTGCGTGGCAAGGTGAAGCAGGGCGAGCAGGAACTGGAACTGGCACCGTCCGTGGTGTCATTGCAGGACCAGGTGCTGAAGGTTTCGCCGCTGCTGCTGAAGGGTCTCGGTGGCGAAGCCCGCCTGGAGGGTACCGCCGATTTCAGCCAGGAAGACCAGCAGAAGCTCAACTTCTCGGTGGTCGCGCGTGACCTGACCTATGTACCGGCGCCTGATCCGAACACCGCCGGCAGCGCGCCGGTGCCGGTCACTCTGAAGGAAGCACGCTTCGGCCTGGCCGGTACCCTGAAGGCCTGGGCGGCGATCGGCCGCGCCGAGGTCGAACGCGAAAAGCAGAAGGCGCAGCTGCACTTCGATGTGCGTGGCAATGACCAGGCCGCGTCGATCCAACAGCTGCAGGCGCAGACGCCCGGTGGCCAGCTGCAGGTGGAAGGCCAGGTGGCCTGGGCGCCGCAGCTGGACTGGGACGCCAAGGCCACGCTGAAGGACTTCGACCCCGGCTATTTCGTGCCAGGCTGGAATGGCCGCCTGTCCGGCAACCTGGCCTCCAAGGGCCGCCAGCTGCCGCCGCCGGCCAATGCCGCACCGGGCACCGCCGGTACGCTGGAAGCCACGGTGGACCTGCCCTCGCTGAAGGGCATGCTGCGCCAGCGCAATCTCGACGCACAGGGCAAGTTCGCGCTGCAGGGCGCGCAGGGCCAGGGTGACCTGAAACTGGCGTTGGGCAGCAGCCGGGTGACCGCGTCGGGCAAGGTCGGCGACCGCCTCGACATCGATGCGCGTTTCGAGCCATTGCAGTTGAGCGACCTGCTGCCGGGCGCAGACGGTGGCCTGC
Source organism: Stenotrophomonas maltophilia group sp. RNC7 (assembly GCF_030910085.1). Taxonomy (NCBI): domain Bacteria; kingdom Pseudomonadati; phylum Pseudomonadota; class Gammaproteobacteria; order Lysobacterales; family Lysobacteraceae; genus Stenotrophomonas; species Stenotrophomonas maltophilia group sp. RNC7. The sequence continues at coordinate 3,895 of NZ_JAVFVN010000675.1, forward strand.
GTGGCCAGGTACAGGTGAAGGGCCCGCGCGATGCGCCGGACATCACCGCCGACCTGGTCGGCAACAACCTCAACTGGGATGGCTACGGCGCCGAGAGCGTGAGCATCAAGGGCCGCCTGCCGTGGCGCGGCGACAGCGGCACGCTGGCGGTGCAGGGCCAGCAGGTCAACGCGGGCATGCTGCTGGAGCGGCTGAACATCGACGCACAGGGCAGTGTGTCCAACCTGCGCCTGGCTGCGCAGACCCGCAACGAGATGGGTGCGATCGAGCTGCAGGGCAGCGTGCGCCAGCAGGGCACGCAGTGGCGTGGCGAGCTGGCGTCGCTGCGCATCGCACCGGTGAAGGGTGATGCCTGGGCGCTGCGTGCACCGGCGGCGTTCGCGATCAACGGCAGCACCTACACGCTGTCCGAAGCCTGCCTGGCCGCGGCCAGCAGCGGCGCGCTGTGCGCACAGGCCAACTGGCCACGCGAAGGCCTGGTGGTGCGCAGCGACGCGCTGCCACTGGCGCTGGTGCAGCCGTGGTTGCCGCCGCAGTCCGGCCGCCGCATCTACCTTCGCGGCGATGTCAGCCTGGACGCGCAGATCCGCCCGCGCGGCAACGCCTGGGAAGGCCATGTGGAAGTGCGCTCGAAGGAAGGCGGCGTGCGCCTGGGCGAGAACCGCAACACTGTGGGCGATACCACCCGCGGCGAGCTGGTGCGCTATGACCAGTTCTCGCTGAAGCTCGACATGACCCCGGCCAGCATCAAGGGCTACCTGGGCATGGGCTTCCAGGGCAACGGCTTCGTCGACGCCAAGATGCAGACCGGCTGGGAAGCCAGTGCGCCGCTGAATGGTGAGCTCTACCTCAACATGTCGCGGCTGTACTGGCTGGAGCTGTTCTCGCCGGACATCGTGCGACCGACCGGCCTGATCGAAGGCCACGTCAGCCTGCGCGGGACGCGAGGCCAGCCGTCGCTGGGTGGCGACGCACAGCTGAGCAACTTCAAGGGTGAATTCCCGGCGCTCGGCCTGACCTTCGACCAGGGCAAGGGCAGCTTCGTGGCCCAGCCCGATGGTTCGGCCAAGATCACCGCGCAGGCCAACTCCGGCCAGGGCACGCTGTACGTGGACGGTGGCCTGTCGTGGTTCGGCGATGCGCAGCCGCTGCAGCTGAAGATCCATGGCGAGAACGTGCTGCTGTCCAGCACCAGCGAACTGCGCATCGTCGCCAACCCCAACCTCGACTTCACGTTGGCCAAGGCAGCGATGGAGCTGCGTGGCACCGTGCACGTGCCCGAGGCCGACATCGACCTGGAACGCCTGGACCGCGGCACCTCGGTATCCGAAGACGTGGTGGTGCTCGACCCGGCCGATCCGGAAGAGTCGCGCACCTCGCCGCTGGACATGGACCTGACCGTCAGCCTCGGCGACAAGGTGAAGATGACCGGGTTCGGCCTGAAGGGCGCGCTGACCGGCAAGATGCAGGTCTGGGCCAAGCCCGGCCGCGAGATGACCGCCAATGGCGGCCTGGAAGTGAGCGGCCGCTACAAGGCTTACGGGCAGGACCTGACCATCACCCGCGGCAACCTCAACTGGAACTACAACGCGGTGTCCGACCCGCGCATCAACATCCGCGCCGAGCGCCGCATCGGTGATGTCACCGCCGGCATCGACGTGACCGGGCGTGCCCAGCAACCGCGTGCCGACGTGTGGTCCGATCCGGCGATGTCGCAGTCCGAGGCACTGGCCTATCTGGTGCTGGGACGCAGCCTGACCGGCGCCAGCAGCGACCAGGCGCAGCAGGTCAACGCGGCCTCGGCGGCGCTCTCGGCTGGCAGTGGCCTGCTCGCCTCGCAGCTGGGTGCCAAGCTGGGCCTGGATGATGCCGGCGTAAGCCAGTCGCGCGCGCTGGGTGGTTCGGTGATCGGCGTCGGCAAGTACATCTCACCCAAGCTTTACGTGGGTTACGGCGTGTCGCTGGTGGGCGCCGGTTCGGTGATCACGCTGAAGTACCTGCTGCGCCGCGGGTTTGATGTGGAAGTGGAATCGAGCACGGTGGAAAACCGTGGTTCGATCAACTGGCGGCGGGAGAAGTAACCCGCCGTGGCATCCCTGTAGAGCCGAGCCATGCTCGGCTTCTGCGCGCGGCGCGGGTTGAAGGAAGAGCAGCCGAGCATGGGCTCGGCTCTACCCGTCAGGTCCCCAACCATCGGCCGTTGCCCCATCCGGCCCCAGCGGCTATGGTCCCGGGCTGTTCTGTCGTACCGGATTGCCTCATGTCGCCACGCAAAGCCCTTCCCACCGCCCTGGCCCTGGGCCTGACCCTCGCCGCCGGTGCCCACGCCGATGAAGGCATGTGGATGCCGACCCAGCTGCCGGACCTGGCCAAGCCGCTGCAGGCCGCTGGCTTCAAGGGCAATCCGGCCGACCTGGCCAATGTCACCGCGCCGCCGCTGAGCGCGGTGGTGCGCGCGGGCGGCGGCACCGGCTCGTTCGTGTCCAGCGACGGCCTGCTGCTGACCAATCACCACGTGGCGATGGGCGTGATCCAGTACAACAGCTCGCCAGAGCACGACCTGATCAACGGTGGCTTCATCGCCAGGGACCGTGCCGACGAGCGCCCGGCCAACCCCGACTTCCGCGTGCTGGTCACCGTTGGCTTCGACAAGGTGACCGATCAGGTGCTGGCGCAGGCCCGCGGCAAGACCGGCCGTGCCTACTTCGATGCCGTCGATGCGGCCAGCAAGCAGATCGTGGCTGAGTGCGAGAAGGACGGCAGCGTGCGCTGCTCGGTGGCCAACATGTACTACGGCACCGACTTCTACCGCATCGCCCAGCTGGAACTGAGCGACGTGCGCCTGGTGTACGCGCCGCCGCGTGCGATCGGCAACTATGGCGATGAGATCGACAATTTCATGTGGCCGCGCCACACCGGCGACTTCACCCTGCTGCGCGCCTATGTGGGCAAGGACGGCAAGCCGGCCGCCTACAGCAAGGACAACGTGCCCTACCAGGCGCCGGCACACCTGCAGATGTCGGTAGAGGGCCCGAAGGAGGGCGACTACGCGATGCTGGCCGGTTATCCGGGCATCACCTACCGCCACCGTACTGCGGCAGAATTCGCCGGCCAGATCGACACCGTGCTGCCGCGCCGCGTTTCGGTGTTCCAGCAGATGATCGACACCATCGAGGCGGCAACCGCCAAGGACGCGCAGGCACGTACCCGTTACGCTTCGCAGTTGCAGTCGCTGAAGAACAACCGCAAGCGCGCCGCCGGTGAGCTGGAAGGCCTGCTGCGCAGCGATGCCAAGGCCCAGCGTGCCGCCGACGAGACCGCGATGCTGGCCGCCACCGACCGCAGGTACCAGGGCGACATCAAGGCGCTGCTGGCCAACCTGTCACAGGGCGCGGCGGTGGGCGAGCGTGACCTGCTGCTGGACCAGATGGCCGCACAGAGCCAGTTGCTGCGCTCGGCGCTGCTGCTGGAGCGTCTGCGCATCGAATCGGCCAAACCGGACGCGCAACGCGAGAGCGGTTACCAGCAGCGCGACCAGGCGATGATCGAAGGCGTGCTCAAGCAGGTCCAGCGCCGCTACGCACCGGAGGTCGAGAAGGCCCTGCTGACCACCCTGCTGACCCGTTACCAGCAGCTGCCGGACGCGCAGCGCGTGGCCGAGTTCGACGCCGCCTTCGGCCGTACCCCGCAGCAGCTGGCCAAGGCACTGGACACCCTGTACGCCGGCACCCAGCTGGGTGACGAGGCGCAGCGCCTGTCGCGCTTCGTGGCTGCGCGCGAAGGCAAGGCCCTGGCCGCCGATCCGTTGATCGCTGTGGCCGGCCCGCTGGTGGCCGCGCAGCTGCGCATCGAGAACGAAAGCAAGACCCGCGAGGGCGAGCAGCTGCGCCTGCGCCCGGCCTACATGCAGGCGCTGTTCGCCTGGCGTGCCAAGCAGGGCCGCGCCGTGTACCCGGATGCCAACCGCACCCTGCGCATCAGCTACGGCAAGGTCGAGGCACTGCACCCGCGCGATGGCGTGACCTACTCGCCGGTGACCACCGTGGCCGGCATCGTCGAGAAGAACACCAACGCCTATCCGTTCGACGCACCCAAGCCGCTGCTGGCCGCGATCGCCAAAGGTGACTTCGGCAGCACCGCCGATCCGGCACTGGACACCCAGACGGTCAATTTCCTGACCAACCTGGACACCACCGGCGGCAACTCCGGCTCGCCGGTGCTCAATGCGAAGGGCGAACTGATCGGCCTGAACTTCGACAGCAACTGGGAGTCGGTCAGTGCCAGCTGGTGGTTCGACCCGCGCTACAAGCGCGCCGTGCACGTGGACATGCGCTACCTGCGCTGGCTGCTGGCCAAGGTCTACCCGGCGCCGGAACTGCTGAAGGAAATGGGCGTGCCGGCCCAGTAAGAAGCCGGCCACGACCCACGGTCGTGGCCCGCACCGCGTAGGCCCCCACCTGGGTGGGGGTGGTTGCCCCCAACGCGCCCGCACCCCCGGCCACGCCTGGCCTACACTGCGGGTTCTTCCCACGGAAACGCACGCGTGGTCTCCAGCTGGATCCTGCTGCTGGTCTCGGTTGCCTATGCCGCGCTGCTGTTCGGCGTGGCGTGGTGGGGCGACCGTCGGCCGATGTACCCCGACCGGCCGTGGCTGCGGCCGGTGGTCTACAGCCTGGCGCTGGCCGTGTACTGCTCGTCGTGGACCTTCTACGGCGCGGTGGGTACCGCCGTGCGCAATGGCGTGGGCTACCTGCCGATCTACATCGGCCCGCTGCTGCTGCTGTTGTTCGGCTGGCGCATCATCGAGCGCCTGGCGCTGATCGCACGCAGCCAGAACGTGGTCTCCATCGCCGATTTCATCTCCTCGCGCTTCGGTCGCTCGCGGCGGCTGGCGGCGCTGGTGGCGATCATCGCGCTGATCGGCATCATTCCGTACCTGGCGTTGCAGTACAAAGCGGTGGCGATGAGCCTGCAGGTGCTGACCGGCAACACCGGCCCCACCGGCTTCTTCACCGACCCGGCGCTGTACGTGGCGCTGCTGATGGCGCTGTTCGCCACCCTGTTCGGCACCCGCCAGGTCGATGCCACCGAGCACCACCACGGCATGATGCTGGCGATCGCCTTCGAATCGGTGATCAAGCTGCTGGCGATGCTGGCGGTGGGCGTGTTCGCCTACCTGTGGCTGAGCAACCGCACCGACGCGGTGGTCGAGTCGGTGCATACGCTGTTCACCGGCCTGCCGCCGGTCGGTTTCATCTCGCAGACCCTGCTCAGTTTCCTCGCCATCATCTGCCTACCGCGCCAGTTCCACGTGGCCGTGGTCGAGTGCGGCGATGTGCGCGACGTGCGCCGCGCGCGCTGGATGTTCGGCGGTTACCTGGTGCTGATCTCGGGCATGGTGCTGCCGATCGCCACCGCCGGCGTCACCCTGTTCGGCACCGGCGGCAGCGTTGCCGACGATTCGATGGTGCTGGCGCTGCCGTTGGCCGAAGGCCGCAATGCGCTGGCGCTGATCGCCTACGTGGGCGGCTTCTCGGCGGCCACCGGCATGGTCATCGTCTCGTCCATCGCGCTGGCGACCATGGTCAGCAATGATCTGGTGATGCCGGTGCTGCTGCGTCGGAGCGGTGACCACCAGGAAGCCGCCGACGTCGCCTCGCGCGTGTTGTGGATCCGCCGCCTGGCGATCCTGCTGCTGGCGCTGATGGCCTACAGCTACTACCGCACCAGCAGCAACGACAGCACGCTGGCCTCGTACGGCCTGATGGCGTTCGCAGCGGTGGCGCAGTTCGCGCCCGGCCTGATCGGCGGCCTGTACTGGCGCGGTGCCAGCCGGCGCGGCGTCGAAGTGGGCATGCTGCTGGGCTTCGCCACCTGGCTGTACACCCTGCTGCTGCCGGCGATGACCATGGCCGGCTGGGTCGACGCCGGCTGGGTGCAGCACGGCCCGTTCGGCATCGAGTGGCTGCGTCCGCAGCAGCTGTTCGGCATGTCCGGCTGGGATCCGCTGACCCACGGCACGTTCTGGTCGCTGCTGGTCAATGCGGCCACGATGATGCTGGTGTCCGCACGCTGGCGGCCCGGCGTCGACGAGCGCCTGCGTGCGGCACCGTTCCTCGACCCGTATGCCGAGCGCCCGTCGGTGGCCGGCGGCTGGCCCGGCCACGTGCATGTGGGCGACCTGCTGGCGCTGGCCTCGCGCGTGGTCGGCGAACGTCATGCGCGGCGTTCGTTCTTCGAGCAGGCGCAGTCACTGGGCCGTGAACTGCAATCCTCCGCGCCTGCAGACCGCCCGTGGGTGCAGTTCACCGAACGCCTGCTGGCCGCGTCGATCGGCGCGGCGTCCGCACGCCTGCTGCTGACCAGCCTGCTGCGTGGCTCGGGCATGGACCTGGGTGAAGTGGTGGCGGTACTGGACGAAGCCGGGCAGGAACTGCGCTTCAACCGCGAGATCCTGTCGACCACGCTGGAGAACATCAGCGCCGGGGTCAGCGTGGTCGATCCGGACATGCGCCTGACCGCATGGAACCGCCGCTACCAGGACATGTTCGGCTACCCCGACGGCATGCTCTACGTGGGCCGCCCGGTGGCCGACCTGATCCGCTACAACGCCGAGCGCGGCGAGCTGGGCGAGGGCGATATCGAAGTGCAGATCAACCGCCGCATCGGTTACATGCGCGCCGGTTCGCCGCACGTGTTCGAGCGCACCCGCAGCGACGGCAAGGTGATCGAGATGCGCGGCCAGGCGCTGCCGGGCGGCGGCTACGTGACCAGCTACAACGACATCACCGACTACAAGCACGCTGAAAGGGCGCTGCTTGAAGCCAACGAGACGCTGGAACAGCGCGTGGCCGAGCGCTCGCATGAGGCCGAGGTCGCGCAGCAGTCGAAGACCCGTTTCCTGGCGGCGATCAGCCATGACGTGCTGCAGCCGTTGAATGCGGCGCGCCTGTTTGCGTCCGCGCTGCGCGACAGCGATCACGTGAGCGACGAACAAAAGCATCTGGCCGAACGCGTGGACGCGTCGCTGCGCGCAGCCGAAGAACTGCTTGATGGCCTGCTGGACGTGTCGCGGCTGGATGCCGGTGGCCTGCACCCGGTGATCGGCGAGTTCGATGTGAGTGCGTTGATGCGCGAGCTGGCCGCGCAGTACACGCCGGTCGCCGCAGGCCGTGGCCTGCGCCTGGATCTGTTCGCACGCGCGGCCTGGGTACGCAGCGATCGCCGCCTGCTGCGCCGCGTACTGCAGAACTTCCTGGCCAATGCGCTGCGCTACACGCGCCAGGGGCGCATCGTGCTGGCCGTGCGCCAGCGCGGCGACGAGGTGGAACTGCAGGTGTGGGACACCGGCCCGGGCATTCCCGAACACCACATGCGGCAGATCTTCGACGAGTTCCACCGCTACCAGCAGCCGTTCGACTGGGGCGAGCAGGGGTTGGGCCTGGGCCTGTCGATCTGCCAGCGCATCTCGCGCCTGCTCGACCATCGTCTCAATGCACGCAGCCGCGTTGGCAGTGGCTCGATGTTCTCGATCATCCTGCCGCGGGTTGCGCCCTTGCCCGGCTACACCGAGCCTGCCAAGGCGACCCAGGCCGTGGCCACACCGGTGCGCAGCGATTCGCTGGCGGGCCTGCGGGTGCTGTGCGTGGACAACGACGAGGAAATCCTCGACGGCATGCGCGCACTGCTCGGCCGTTGGCAGGTGCAGGTGATCACCGCCGCCACCGTCGACCAGGCGCTGGAGAAGATTGCCGAGCGTCCGCAGGTGATGCTGGTGGACTACCACCTGCACGATCGCATGGATGGCCTTGATGCCCTGGTGGCGCTGCGCGAGGCCGCCGGCTACCCGCTGCCGGGTGCGCTGCTGACCGCCGATGGGCGTGACGAACTGAAGCGGATGGCACGCGAGCGTGGCTACCGCGTGCTGACCAAGCCGATCAAGCCGGCCTCGCTGCGCGCCTTCCTCGGCGCGCTGCGCGATGCCGGCAAAAGCGATGCCTGATGGCGATGTAGAGCCGAGTCCGCACTCGGCTGCTGCGCGGGGCATGGTGTTCCGTGGCCCGGCCGAACAGCAGCCGAGCATTGGCTCGGCTCTACAAAAATCCAGTTGCGTGGGCCCTCTGTAGAGCCGAGCCCGCGCGCAGCGACGTGCTGATATAGCCATCGCTATACAAACCAGCCCTGCCTGCGCGTTTCGATGGAAATGCGCCACGCGTGGATCGCGATGCTAAGCTTCGCGTCCCCTTGGGGAGTAGCCGGATTCCTTCGCAGGAATCGTCCACGTCAACATACTCGGCCAGTGCGCCGTGGCGTGGACAACCATGATGGTTGGCGAGACCAGCGGCCCGCGCGCGCAACGTCAGGTTGGGCGCGAGCGCCGGCCGTGCGTCCGTCCTAGCCCGACCTTCAGCAGTCGCCAATGTCCCCCATCTCGATCCTCTTGATCGGCTTTGCCATGTCCACCGATGCCTTCGCAGCCGCGATCGGCAAGGGTGCCGCCATGCGCAAACCGGTGTTCCGTGACGCGCTGCGCGCCGGCATCATCTTCGGTGTCATCGAGGCAATCACGCCCATCATCGGCTGGCTGCTCGGCCGTGCCGCCCTGCAGTACGTGGAAGCTTTCGACCACTGGATCGCCTTCGGCCTGCTCGGCGCGCTGGGCATCCACATGATCTACAACGGCCTGCGCCCGGACAGTGGCGAAGATGATGAAGACCCTTCGCAGCACCACGGCTTCTGGAAGCTGGCGCTGACCGGTTTCGCCACCAGCATCGACGCAATGGCCGTGGGCATCGGCCTGGCCTTCATGGACGTGCATATCGGCGTGATGGCCGCGGTCATCGGTCTGTGCACGCTGACCATGGTGACCGTCGGCATCATGCTCGGCCGCGTGCTGGGCAGCATGGTCGGCAAGCGTGCCGAGATCATCGGCGGCGTGATCCTGGTGATCATCGGCGCGACGATCCTGTACGAACACCTGCACGGCGTGGGGTGAGCAGGGAAACCTGTAGAGCCGAGCCCACGCTCGGCTGCTTTGCATGGCAGCCGAGCATGGGCTCGGCTCTACATCAGAGTGTTGGCTGACAAGCATTGCGGTGTTGCACTGATGGAGAGACTGGCATGCGTGCCATAGCCTCTTCGCATGGCCAGTCCCGCACTCCGTTATGGTCGTTGGTCGCATACCGGCAATGTCTATGCACTTACCACGGTGACGCATGCGCGTCGTCCCTGGTTCAGTGACAAGGCCAACGTCGATCTGCTGATCGAAGCCCTGCGGACCGTAGAGCGGACGGGGCGCACCTCCTCCCTCGCCTGGGTGGTCATGCCGGATCATCTGCATTGGCTGTTCGAACTCCGTACCGGCACGCTTGCCGGCTGCATGCAGATCCTCAAATCACGGAGCGGGCGTTCCATCGGCAGGCGCGCTGAGGCCAACGCGCCGATCTGGCAGCCGGGATACTACGATCATGCGCTGCGCGGCGATGAGTGCCTGCGCACGCAGGCGATGTACATCGCGGCCAATCCAGTGCGTGCTGGGCTGGCCACGCGCATCGGGGAATACCCCTATGTGTGGAGTCGATGGCCGCTTGAGGAGTGATTGGTATTGAGGCAAAGAGCAGCCGAGCATGGGCTCGGCTCTACAGGGGCATCATGACGTCTGTAGAGCCGAGCCCATGCTCGGCTCCATAGTCGGTCACAATCAGTCTTCTTCCGGCGGCAGCACGATGGCGTCGTCGTCGATGGCCAGCTTGCCGGCCATCAGTACGGCCTGGGTGCGGTTGGTCACGCCCAGCTTGCGCAGGATGGCGGTGACGTGGGCCTTGATCGTCGCTTCGGAGACGTTGAGGTCGTAGGCGATCTGCTTGTTCAAGCGGCCGGCGCCGAGCATCTGCAGCACGCGGAACTGCTGCGGGGTCAGCTCGCGCAGGCGCTGGCCGACTTCGCGTTCTTCGCTGCCGGTGGGCGGTACGTTGTGCGCTTCCGGCGGTGCCCAGGTCTCGCCATCGAGGATGGTGCCCAGCGCATGGCCGATGGTGTCCGAATCCGCAGACTTCGGGATGAAGCCCAGCGCACCGTGGTCGAGCGCGCGGCGCATCACCGTGGCCTCTTCGCGCGCGGACACCACCACCACTGGCAGCTGGGGGTGCAGTGAGCGCATGTGCACCAGTGCGTTGAAGCCCTGCGCACCGGGCATGTTGAGATCCATCAGGACCAGGTCGGCGTCGTTGTGCTGGTCGGCCAGCGCGTACAGCGCTTCCACGCTGTCGGCCTCGAACAGCTGCACGCCCGGGATGACCCGCTGCACGGCGCCGCGCAGGGCTTCGCGGAACAGCGGGTGGTCATCGGCAATCAGGAGGGTGGTCATGGTCGGGGGGAACCGTGGGGGAAAGCAGATGGGGTCAGAGCCCTTTCCTTGAGGAAAGGGATCCGACCCCGGGTCGTACGTCATCGCACCTTGCGCTCGTCCACCAGCGATGCCACCACCGATGGATCGGCCAGGGTCGAGGTGTCGCCGAGCTGGTCCGGTGCGTTTTCGGCGATCTTGCGCAGGATGCGGCGCATGATCTTGCCCGAGCGGGTCTTCGGCAGGCCCGGCGCCCACTGCAGGTGGTCCGGTGTGGCGATCGGGCCGATCTCCTTGCGCACCCAGGCGATCAGTTCCTTGTGCAGCTCATCGCTCGGCGCCTCTTCGGCCACCAGGGTGACGTAGGCGTAGATGCCCTGGCCCTTCACGTCGTGCGGGAAGCCGACCACGGCCGCTTCGGCCACCTTCGGGTGCGAGACCAGCGCGCTTTCCACTTCGGCGGTGCCGATGCGGTGGCCGGACACATTGATCACGTCGTCAACGCGGCCGGTGATCCAGTAATAGCCGTCTTCGTCGCGGCGGCACCCGTCACCGGTGAAGTAGCTGCCCGGGTAGGTGCGGAAATAGGTATCGATGAAGCGCTGGTGGTCGCCGTACACCGTGCGCATCTGGCCCGGCCAGGAATCACGGATGATCAGGTTGCCCTCGGTCGGGCCGTTCTGGATCTCGCCATCGGCATTGACCAGCGCCGGCTGCACGCCGAAGAAGGGCAGGGTGGCCGAACCCGGCTTGAGGTCCATCGCGCCGGCCAGCGGCGAGATCAGGATGCCGCCGGTCTCGGTCTGCCACCAGGTATCGACGATCGGGCAGCGGCTGTCGCCGACCACCTCGTAGTACCAGCGCCAGGCTTCCGGGTTGATCGGCTCGCCGACGCTGCCGAGCAGGCGCAGCGACGCGCGCGAGGTCTTCTTCACCGGCTCCTCGCCCTCGCGCATCAGTGCACGGATGGCGGTCGGGGCGGTGTAGAAGATGGTCACCTTGTGCTTGTCGATGACATTCCAGAAGCGCGAGGTGTCCGGGTAGTTCGGCACGCCTTCGAACATCAGCGAGGTCGCGCCGTTGGCCAGCGGGCCGTACACGATGTAGCTGTGGCCGGTGACCCAGCCGACGTCGGCGGTGCACCAGTAGATGTCGTCCTCGCGCAGGTCGAACACCGCTTCATGGGTGTAGGCCGCATACAGCAGGTAACCGCCGGTGGTGTGCAGCACACCCTTCGGCTTGCCGGTGGAACCGGAGGTGTAGAGGATGAACAACGGGTCTTCCGCGTTCATGCGTTCCGGTTCGCAGGTGGACGGCTGGCTGTCCACCACGTCGTGGAACCAGCGGTCGCGCGGGGCCTGCATGTCCACCGCGCCGCCGGTGTGGCGCACCACCAGCACGGTTTCAACCGTGTTCGTGCCCGGCAGCTTCAGCGCGGCATCGACGTTGGCCTTCAGCGGAATCCTGCGGCCACCACGCAGGCCTTCGTCGGCGGTAATGATCAGCTTGCTCTGGCAGTCGCTGACGCGGTCGGCGATCGAGTTCGGCGCGAAGCCACCGAACACCACCGAGTGGATCGCACCGATGCGCGCGCAGGCCAGCATGGCCACGGCGGCGTCGACGATCATCGGCAGGTAGATGGTGACGCGGTCGCCCTTCTTGACCCCGAGGTTGCGCAGCGCATTGCCGAGGCGGCAGGTGCGCTCGTACAGCTCGCGATAGGTCACGTGCTGGGCGGGTGCATCCGGGCCGTCCGGCTCGAACAGCAGGGCGGTCTTGTCGCCGCGCGTCTCGAGCTGGCGATCCAGGCAGTTCACGCTGGCATTGAGCTCGCCATCCTCGAACCACTTGATGTGGAAGTCGGACAGGTCATAGCTGACGTTCTTGATCTTCGTCGGCTTGCGCATCCATTGCAGGCGCTCGGCGGCCTTGCCCCAGAATCCATCCGGATCGGCCACCGACGCCTGGTACTGCTGTTCATAGGTCTTCTTGTCGATGCGTGCCTTGGCGGCGAACTGCGGATCGACGGGGTAGATATCAGCCATGGCACCCTCACTTGCACGTTGACTTTGTATGTGCGGTCGCAGCATCGCGGCGACCGATCCCCCTCAGTTTGCCCCATCCACCCCCGGCCGCGTCACCACCCTGGTTAGACCATGGTCGAAAGTGAGCGCCCTGCAGGGCCGGGTTCGACCAATGGCGAATAGCCGCTATACATAATCGCCCCGCAGTCTCGGCTCGACCGTGCCCCACGCGCGGCATCACCTTGCCACTTGGGAGAGAGGGCAACATGAGCCACCGTACGTTGAAAGCCGTGCGCACACCTTTGGCGGCCTGCATGCTGGTCGCCCTGGTCGCACCGGGCATGGCGTTCGCAGAGACCGCCAAAGAGAAGGCACTGGAAGCACGCGTTGCCGAACTGGAACGCCAGGTCCAGCTGCTGTTGTCTTCGCAGCAACAACAACAGACCCAGATCAGCCAGACCCAGCAGGCGGTGACCGAAGTGCGCACGGTGCAGGCCGGGCAGAAGCCGGTCGCACAGGTGCCGGCCGGCAAGCAGCCGATCCAGGTCACCACCCTCACCCCGGGCGCGGCACCGGGCACCACGGTCAAGATCGGCGGCTTCATCAAGGCCGACTTCCTGGCCACCCAGACCAGCGATGGCCAGCTGGCCGACGACGCCACCGGCCGTTCGCTGTATCTGCCGGGCCAGACCCCGGTGGAAGGCGCCGGCGGCAGCGGCAAGCGCTCGGGCACCGATTTCAACGCCCACGCCAAGTTCTCGCGCTTCAACCTGGGCATCGACAACGTCAGCGAATCGGGCAACAAGGCCGGTGCGTTCTTCGAGATGGACTTCTTCGGCAACTCGCTGGGCAACCAGACCGCCACCAATACCTACGGCGTGACCCTGCGCCACGCCTACATGTACTGGAACAACTGGCTGGCCGGCCAGACCTGGTCCAACTTCATGGACGCGGCCGCACTGCCGGAAGCGGTCGACTTCGTCGGCCCCACCGACGGCGTGATCTTCGTGCGCCAGGCGCAGGTGCGCTACACCCAGGGCGGCTTCAGCGTCGCACTGGAAAACCCGGAAACCACCACCCTCACCGGCACCCGCAACCCGGTCACCGGTGCCTGGACCAACGCCAGCGCCAACTCCGACCGTGGCAGCCTGCCCGACCTGACCCTGCGCTATGGCTGGAAGGGCGACTGGGGCACCTTCGGCGTCGGCGGCATCGTCCGTCAGCTGAAGGTCGACAACCAGGCGACCGGCGCGAAGGCCGACAAGGTGGCCGGCGGCCTGACCCTGGGCGGCAAGTGGGTGATGGGTGACAGCGATTCGCTGCATTACCAGTTGACCGGCGGCGAAGGCATCGCCCGCTACATCGGCCTGGGCATCACTGCCGACAGCGCCTACGACGTGGCCCGTGATGAGCTCAACCCGACCGGCGTGCTGGCCGGCTATGTCGGCTGGCGGCATGCGTTCTCGCCGAAGCTGCGCACCAACCTGATCTACGCGCGCAGCGACTACGACAACGACAGCATCCTCGGCCCGCTGGTGACCAAGAGCGTGCAGAGCGTCCGCGGCAACATTTTCTATTCACCGCTGCCCAAGGTCGATATCGGCGCCGAGCTGATGTATGGCCGTCGCGAAGTGGAGAACGGCAACAAGGGTGACATCACCCGGTTGCAGTTCACTACGAAGTACAGCTTCTAGGAGCGTGCCGGCCAGCGGCCGGCACCTACCGAGATGGGGTGCCGGCCAAGGTCGGCATCTACCGAATTGAGTGCCGACCAACGGTCGGCACCCACCAACAACGATTGCTTCGGAGGGGAAGCGTCCCATGTCCAGTACACCCAGCACCGCACATAAAGCGGGCACCCTGACCAAGGGCCACAAGAAGGTCATCTTCGCATCGAGCCTCGGCACGGTGTTCGAGTGGTATGACTTCTTCCTGTACGGCTCGCTCGCGGCCATCATCGCCAAGCAGTTCTTCAGTGGCGTCAATGAAACCACGGGCATGATCTTCGCCCTGCTGGCGTTCGCCGCCGGCTTCTTCGTGCGTCCGTTCGGCGCGGCCTTCTTCGGCAGCCTCGGCGACCGCATCGGCCGCAAGTACACCTTCCTGGTCACCATCCTGATCATGGGCATCTCGACCTTCCTGGTCGGCGTGCTGCCCAACTACGCTTCGATCGGTTTCGCCGCTCCGGTGATCCTGATCATCCTGCGTCTGGCCCAGGGCCTGGCGATGGGCGGCGAGTACGGCGGTGCCGCCACCTACGTGGCCGAGCACGCGCCGGACGACAAGCGCGGCCTGTACACCAGCTTCATCCAGTGCACCGCCACGCTGGGCCTGTTCCTGTCGCTGCTGATCATCCTGGCCTGCCGCATGACGCTGGGCAACGAGGCCTTCGAGGCCTGGGGCTGGCGCATCCCGTTCCTGGTCTCGATCCTGCTGCTGGGCATTTCGGTATGGATTCGCCTGCAGCTGAGCGAATCGCCGCTGTTCCAGCAGATGAAGGCTGAAGGCAAGGGCTCCAAGACCCCGTTCCGCGACAGCCTGAAGGGCGGCAACCTGAAGCTGATGCTGCTGGTCCTGCTCGGTGCGGCGGCGGGCCAGGCCGTGGTCTGGTACGGCGGCCAGTTCTACGCGCTGTTCTTCCTCAGCAGCATGCTGAAGGTCGATGCCACCACCTCCTACCTGCTGATCGCCGCTGCGCTGGCACTGGGCACGCCGTTCTTCATCTTCTTCGGCTGGCTGTCCGACCGCATCGGCCGCAAGAAGATCATCCTGGCCGGCTGCCTGCTGGCGGCCATCACCTACATCCCGATCTTCAAGGGCCTGACCCACTTCGCCAACCCGGCCATCGAAGAAGCGCGCAGCAGCTCGCCGGCCCTGGTCGTCGCCGATCCGGCCACCTGCTCGTTCCAGTTCGATCCAGTCGGCCTGCGCAAGTTCACCAGCTCCTGCGACGTGGCCACCGCCGCGCTGACCAAGGCCGGTGTGCCGTACGACGTGCAGCCCGCCGCCGCCGGTTCGCTGGCGGTGGTGAACGTGGGCAGTGCCAGCGTCACCTCGTATGAGGCCGCTGGCTTGACCAAGGAAGAAGGCAAGGCCAAGGCCGATGCGTTCGGCGCGGAGCTGAAGACCGCGCTGACCTCTGCCGGCTACCCGGCCAAGGCCGATGGTGCGCGCATCAACATCGCCGGCACCATCTTCATGCTGTGGCTGCTGGTGCTGTACGTGACCATGGTCTACGGCCCGATCGCCGCCTACCTGGTCGAACTGTTCCCGACCCGCATCCGCTACACCTCGATGTCGCTGCCGTACCACATCGGCAACGGCTGGTTCGGTGGCTTCCTGCCGGCCATCTCGTTCGCGCTGGTGGCCGGTACCGGCAACCTGTACTACGGCCTGTGGTACCCGATTGCGATCGCACTGATGTCGGTGGTGATCGGCGGCCTGTTCCTGCGCGAGACCAAGGACGTGGATATCACCAAGTAAGAATGATGTTCATCGGATAAAGGAGAGGCCGTGGTGCAGACCACGGCCTTTTCGTTTCCCTGTAGCGCCGAGCCATGCTCGGCGACCGCGCAACGCGCGGCACAAAACTCCGCAGACGCGAAAAGGCAGAACTCAATGCCGCCATCGCGGTTGACAGGCATCCGAAGCCGCAGGCCCTCTCGCGCCCGGGGTCAGATCCCTTTCGCGCGCGAAAGGGATCTGACCCCATCCAAACGTGCAGCACCCCGTATAGTCGGCCCATGACGACCGCCGCCCCAGCCGACCTTCCCGCTCTCCTGCACACCCTGCGCAGTACCTGGCAGGCCCAGCGCCCTTCGCTGGACCAGCGCGAAGCCGACCTGCGTCGCCTGCGCGAGGCGTTGAAGCCACGCCTGGACGAAATGGCCCAGGCCATCGCCGAGGACTTCGGCCACCGCGCCCACACCGAATCGAAGCTGGCCGACGGCATGAGCGTGCTGTCGGCCATCGACCACCTGCGCCGCCACCTGCGGCGATGGTCGAAGCCGCAGCGGGCATCGGCGGGATGGAAGCTGTGGCCGGCGCGTGCGCAGCTGCGGCCGACGCCGCTGGGCGTGGTCGGGGTGATCTCGCCCTGGAACTACCCGGTTACGTTGGCGCTGGTGCCGCTGGCTACCGCGATTGCCGCTGGCAACCATGTACTGCTGAAGCCTTCGGAACACACGCCGCGCACCAGCGCGTTCCTGGCCGATCTGCTGGCCAGCGTGTTCCCGCCCGAGCGCGTGGCGGTGGTGCAGGGTGGGGCGGACGTGGCTGCGGCGGTGTCCTCGCTGCCGCTGGACCATCTGCTGTTCACCGGCTCGACGGCCGTTGGCCGTAAGGTGATGGCCGCCGCCGCCGAGCATCTGGTGCCGGTCACGCTGGAACTGGGCGGCAAGTCGCCGGCGATCGTCTGCCGCGATTTCCCGCTGGACAAAGCCGCCGCGCGGCTGGCCACCGGCAAGTGGTTCAACGCGGGCCAGACCTGCATCGCGCCGGATTACGTGCTGATCGATACCGTGCGCCAGCGCGAGTTCGTACAGGCGCTGCAGCAGCAGGTGCGCGAACGCTATGGCGACTTCAGCAATGCCGACGACTACACGCGCATCATCAACGAGGGGCAGTACCAGCGCCTGCAGCGCTACCTGGTGCAAGCGCGCGAACGCGGCGTGCCGGTGATTCCGCTGGCGCAGGTGGATCCTGCGCGCGCCGACCGCGAGCGCCTGCTGGTGCCGACCGTGGTGCTGGACCCGCCGGACGACCTGGACCTGATGCGCGAGGAGATCTTCGGCCCGATCCTGCCGGTGCGGGCCTACCCGGATCTGGAGGCGGCGCTGGCCGACGTGCTGTCCCGTGACCGGCCGCTGGCGCTGTATCCCTTCAGCCACGACACGGCGACGGTGGAGCGCATCCTCGGCCAGGTGGTGGCCGGTGGGGTGACGGTGAATGACACACTGCTGCACTTCGCCGCTGATGGGCTGCCGTTTGGCGGGGTTGGGGCAAGCGGCATGGGTGCCTACCACGGGCGGGCGGGTTTCGATGCGATGAGCAAGCGCCTGCCGGTGCTGTGGCAGTCGCGCTGGGCGGCCAGCGACCGGCTGCGGCCGCCGTATTCGAAGATTGCGGGGTTGTTGAAGCTGCTGCTGCGGTGAACCCAGGCAGGGCGTGGCACTACTGAATCAGGGCCCGATTCTTCTGTAGAGCCGAGCCCACGCTCGGCTGCTCCTGGCTGGGTGCCCGATCAATGCAGCCGAGCGTGGGCTCGGCTCTACACGGGAATCCGGGCCGCCCCCATCCCGGCCACCCGGGTAGAATGCCCGCATGAAAATCGCCTCGTGGAACGTCAATTCGCTCAATGTCCGCCTGCCGCACCTGGAGCAGTGGCTCAAGGCGTTCGGCCCGGACATCGTCGGTATCCAGGAAACCAAGCTGGAGGACCACAAGTTCCCCGACTCTGCGCTGATCGCGGCGGGCTACCGCAGCGTGTTCGCCGGCCAGAAGACCTACAACGGCGTGGCGCTGCTGTCGCGTGAACCGGCGCAGGACGTGCAGATCGGCATTCCCGGCTTCGAGGACGAGCAGAAGCGTGTCATCGCCGGTACCTTCGGCGACCTGCGGGTGATCAACCTGTATGTGGTCAACGGCCAGGACATCGGCACCGACAAGTACGAGTACAAGTTGCGCTGGCTTGAGGCGGTGCATGCCTGGATCGCCGGAGAACTGCAGCGGCACCCGAAGCTGATCGTGATGGGCGATTTCAACATCGCCCCGGACGCACGCGACGTGCACGACCCGGAGGTGTGGAACGACAACCACATCCTCACTTCCACCGCCGAGCGCGGCGCGCTCAACAAGCTGCTGCAGCTGGGGCTGCACGATGGCTTCCGCCTGCACAACGACGAGGCGGGCACCTTCAGCTGGTGGGATTACCGCGCCGCCGGCTTCCGTCGCAACCTGGGCCTGCGCATCGACCTGACCCTGGTCTCCGATGCGTTGAAGAGCGGTGCGGTGGCTTCGGGCATCGACCGCGAGCCGCGCACCTGGGAACGCCCGAGCGACCATGCGCCGGCGTGGGTACAGTTGGGTTGAGTTGAGGTAGCGCCGGGCCATGCCCGGCGAGCGCAGCGGCGGCAGGGTGACGCCGGGCATGGCCCGGCGCTACCCCCCAGATCACCGTATGCTCTTGCGGGTGAACAGGTTGACGATCGCCAGCAGGATCACCGCACCGATCAGCGAGAACAGGAAGGTGCGGATGGTGATCGCTTCGTTGATGCCACCGCCGAACAGCCAGCCGGAAATCAGCGCGCCGACGATGCCGACCACGATGTTGAGGATGATGCCCTGCTGGGCATCGCGCTTCATGATGATGCTGGCCAGCCAGCCTACGATGCCGCCGACGATCAGCCAGATGATGATGCCCATGATCGAACCTCCGGTGGGGAACTGTGACCAGTTGACGCGCACGGCCGTGAACCCGTCGTGGAATTGCGTGATGGGCGCGTGCGGATGAGCCTACCAGCCACCCTAGATGGCCCGTGGCGCTTCGGTCCGGTGACGGTCTGGCGGCGCCCGCACGTGCCCGGCCATCGCGGCGAACCGCAGGCACGCCAGGTGCTGGCGCAGGCCCTCGGGGCCGATCCGGAGACGCTGCCGCTGGTCCGCGATGACAAGGGCCGGCCGGAGCTGAGCGGCGCATTGGCCCACTACGGCACCGGCTGGAGCCACAGCGGTGAGGTGCTGCTGGTGGCGCTGGGCGAAGGCGTGCGGCTGGGCGTGGACCTGGAACTGCTGCGGCCGCGCGCCCGCCTGCTGGAGATCGTGCAGCGCTTCTTCCACCCGGAGGAGGTGGCGTGGCTGGAAAGCCTGGACCAGGCCGACCGCGAACACTGGTTCTTCCGCGTGTGGTGCGCCAAGGAAGCGATGCTGAAGGCGCACGGCCAGGGTATCTCGTTCGGCCTGCACCGTCTGCAGCTGGCGCCGGGGGCCGATGGCGCCCTGCACCTGCGCTGGTGCGACCCGGAACTGGGCGAGGCCGCGCGCTGGCACCTGCACGAATGGCAGGCCACCGGTCAGTTCCGGGCGGCGTTGGCCTGGTATCCGCACTGAGGCGGGGAATCAGCGCGCAAAACCGGCGATAATGCCGGCATGAGCGAACACCCACTTCCCGCCAGCGTGGCTGCCACGCTGGAACAGGGCCTGGCCAGCATGGGCCTGGATGCCGCGCTGGCGCCGCCGCTGCTGCGCTACCTGGCCCTGCTGCACCGCTGGAACGGCACCTACAACCTCACCGCCATCCGCGACCCGCAGGAGATGGTCACCCGCCACCTGCTCGACTCGCTGGCGATGCAGCCGTTCGTGGCCGATGGCAGCCTGGCCGACCTCGGCACCGGGCCCGGGCTGCCCGGCATCCCGCTGGCGATCGCCTGCCCGGGCCTGCAGGTGACCCTGGTCGAGAGCAACGGCAAGAAGGCGCGCTTCATGCGCGAGGCCGTGCGCCAGCTCGGCCTGGACAATGCCCGCGTGGCCGAATCGCGCGCCGAGGCGCTGGACGAGGCCGGCCGCTACGACCAGCTGACCGCCCGTGCCATGGATACCCTCGCCGGCATCGTCCGCGTCGGTGGCCACCTGCTGCGGCCGGGGGGCGTGCTGCTGGCCATGAAGGGCGTCTACCCGCATGAGGAGATCGCGGACCTGCCGGCGGGCTGGCAGGTGCGCGAGGTGACCCCGCTGAGCGTGCCCGGCCTGGCCGGCGAACGCCACCTGGTCACTGTTACAGGCCCTTGATTCCCGCCGCCAGCCCCTTGTGCAACAACGGGTTGGCGATCCACGATTTCCGCAAGGGGCCGGTTGTACGCATAATGACCGGTCCCAGCACACGTCGACGAGGCACACCCGCATGGCCCGCATCATCGCCATCGCCAACCAGAAGGGTGGCGTCGGCAAGACCACGACCGCCGTCAACCTGGCCGCTTCCCTGGCCAACGCACCCAAGCGCGTGCTGCTGGTCGACCTGGATTCGCAGGGCAACGCGACCATGGGCAGTGGCGTGGACAAGCGTGAGCTGGCCGCTTCCACCTACGATCTGCTGCTGGGCGAGTCCAGCGCCGCCGATGTACGCGTGCAGACCGCCGAAGGCTACGACCTGCTGCCCGGCAACATCGACCTGACCGCCGCCGAGATCCAGCTGATGGCGCAGAGCGAGCGCGAGCAGCGGCTGAAGCGCGCGCTGGCACCGATCCGCGACGAGTACGACTACATCCTGATCGACTGCCCGCCGGCGCTGTCGCTGCTGACGCTCAACGCGCTGGCCGCCGCCGATTCGGTGATCGTGCCGATGCAGTGCGAGTACTACGCCCTGGAAGGCCTGAGCGCGCTGGTGGAAACCATCGAAGCGCTGCGTGCCAACCTCAATCCGGCGCTGGAGATCGAAGGCGTGCTGCGCACCATGTTCGACGTGCGCAACAACCTGGCCAACGCGGTGTCGGCCGAGCTCACCGAGCACTTCGGCGATCGCGTGTTCCGCACCATCGTGCCGCGCAACGTGCGCCTGGCCGAGGCACCCAGCCATGGCCAGAGCATCGTCGGCTACGACCGCGCCTCGCGCGGTGGCGTGGCCTACCTGGGCCTGGCCGGCGAGATCATCCGCCGCAACAACGAACGCAACAAGGCCACCAAGGCCGTGGAGACCGTCTGATGACCAGCAGCAAGCCGGCAGCCAAGAAGCGAGGCCTCGGCCGTGGCCTGGACGCGCTGCTGGGCCCGAAGGGGGCGGTCAGCCAGGTGCAGGCCACCACGGCGGTGATCGAGCCGCTGCCGGGGGAAGTGCTGCGCAAGTTGCCGGTCGGCCAGCTGCAGCCGGGCAAGTACCAGCCGCGCCGCGAGATGGACGAGGGCAAGCTGTCCGAGCTGGCCGACTCGATCAAGTCGCAGGGCGTGATCCAGCCGATCCTGGTGCGCCAGCTGCCGGCGGGCAACTACGAAATCGTCGCCGGTGAACGCCGCTGGCGCGCATCGCAGCTGGCCGGGCTGGACGAAGTGCCGGTGGTGGTGCGCGAGCTGGAAGACCGCACCGTCATCGCGATGGCGCTGATCGAGAACATCCAGCGCGAAGACCTCAACCCGCTGGAGGAAGCCGAAGCGCTGCAGCGCCTGATCAGCGAGTTCACCCTCACCCATGCCGAGGCCGCCGAGGCCGTCGGCCGCTCGCGCGCGGCGGTGTCCAACCTGCTGCGCCTGCTGGAACTGCCGGTGGCGATCCGCCTGCTGCTGGAAACCCGCCGCCTGGAAATGGGGCATGCCCGTGCGCTGCTGACCCTGGCCCCCGAACTGGCCGGCAAGCTGGCCCAGGAAGCGGCCGACGAAGGCTGGTCGGTGCGCGAGGTCGAGCGGCGCGCGCAGGCCTTCGCCGCCGGCAAGGTGCCGAGCAGCCGTCCGGTGGCCACGCCGAAGGTGCAGCAGGCCGACATCGCCTCGCTGGAAACCGAGCTGTCCGAAGCGCTCGGCGCCAAGGTGGCGATCAGCCACGGCCGTGGCGGCAAGGGCAAGCTGATCATCCACTACACCGACCTGGACACCCTGGACGGCGTGCTGGAAAAACTGCGCACGCGCCAGGGCTGAGCCCGGCGCCGCGTCGGGGGGCGGCCTGTTCCTGCCGCCCCGCGAATGACAGGGAACGCACCGCCACGCGCACCGGGAATGCACTGACCTCCCCGCCGTGGCCTCATCCAGGGAGCAGGACATGAGCAACGACTACGAGGACGTCAGCCCGGACGGCACCCAGATACTGGTACATCGCCGTGAGAAGGACTTTGTGCTCGCCATCGGCGAAGAACGGCACATCGAGGCGATCAGCGCCCACATCGAACGCCACCTGGGCCCGGTGTCCGGTGTCTTCCATGAAATCATCTCCGACCTGGTGCACATCGACGTGCACGTGGTGCCGGCCAATGACCACTGCCCGTACCTGCGCCTGGTCACCTCCGGCATGAGCGACCTGCCGATGACCGTGCCCGCCGAGGTGGACGCGGACGTGCCGCGCCACATGGAACTGATGGTGACCCTGCCGGCCGACTGGCCCATCTCCCAGGACGCCTTCGAGGACGAGCGCAATTACTGGCCGGTGCGCCTGCTGAAGGGCATGGCGCGGCTGCCGCACGAGTACGACACCTGGCTGGGCTTCGGCCACACCATTCCCAACGGCCATCCCAGCGAGCCCTATGCGCCGGGCGTGGGTTTCGACGGTGCCATCGTGCTGCCGCCGGTGACCGCCCCGGAGGACTTCGCCACGCTGGAGCTGGAGGATGGCAATACCATCAGCTTCATGAGCCTGGTTCCGCTGTACCCCGAAGAGATGGACCTGAAGCTGAAGAAGGGCGCCGACGCCCTGCTCGACCGCTTCGACGCGAAGAAGATCCAGGATGTAATCGAACCCGGCCGCACCAACGTGGCGAAGAAGCGTTTCGGTTTGTTCTGAGATCGGTAACATCAGGGGCCTGAACTTCGTTTCCAGGCCCCTGCCATGACCATCCTGCTCACCGGCGCTGCCGGCTTCATCGGTGCCTACACCGCCCGCGCGCTGCTGGAGGCCGGCCAGGCCGTGGTCGGCCTGGACAACTTCAACGATTACTACGACCCGCAGATCAAGCGTGACCGCGTGGCCGCGCTGTGTCCGGCGCTGGACCTGCGCACGCTGGACCTGACCGACCAGCAGGGCTTGGCCGCGCTGTTCGACGAGGTGCAGCCGACCGCGGTGATCCACCTGGCCGCGCAGGCCGGCGTGCGCTATTCGCTGGAAAACCCCCATGCCTACGTCGACAGCAACCTGGTCGGCTTCGTCAACATGCTCGAGCTGTGCCGCCACCGTGGCGTGCAGCACCTGGTGTACGCCTCCAGCAGTTCGGTCTACGGCGATTCGGCCACGCCGCCGTTCTCCGAAGACCAGCGCGTGGACCAGCCGCGCTCGCTGTATGCGGCGACCAAGGCGGCCAACGAGCTGATGGCCTACACCTACGCGCAGCTGTACGGCCTGCATGCCACCGGCCTGCGCTTCTTCACCGTGTACGGCCCGTGGGGCCGGCCGGACATGGCACCGCTGCTGTTCTCGCGCGCGGTGCTGGCCGGGCGGCCGATCGACGTGTTCAACGAAGGCCGCATGCAGCGCGATTTCACACATGTCTCCGACATCGTCTCCGGTATCCTCGGCGCCCTCGCGCATCCGGCCGACGGTCCGGTGCCGCACCGGGTGTTCAACCTCGGCAACCATACGCCGGTCGAGCTGGAGCGCTTCATCAGCGTGATCGAGCAGGCCGCCGGCCGCCCCGCGCAGAAGGTCTACAAGCCCATGCAGCCCGGCGACATGGTGCGCACGATGGCCGATACCCGGCGCGCACATGACGCTTTCGGCTTCGATGCGGTGACCCCGATCGAACAAGGCCTGCCGCCTGTGGTGCAGTGGTGCCGCGAGTATTTTGGCGATCGCGCCTGAGGACGGATCCTCACGCCGCCGGGTTCATCTTCGGATAACCTCGGTTTCGGAGAATGCGCGGTCTTTGTCCCCCCTTTGGCCGAGTGCCTTATGAGCCAACCCGAGCTTTCCGTTGTCGTCCCGGTGTTCAACGAGCGCGACAATGTTGCCCCGCTGGTCGCCGAAATCACCGCTGCGCTGCGTGGCCGGCTGCCGTTCGAGATCGTCTACATCGACGATCACTCGCGCGATGACACCCTGGCGGTGCTGCAGGGATTGAAGGCAACCACCCCGGAACTGCGCGTGCTGCACCATGTGAACCAGAGCGGGCAGAGCACGGCGGTGCGCACCGGCGTCAAGCACGCGCGCGCGCCGTGGATCGCCACCCTGGATGGCGATGGCCAGAACGATCCGGCCGATATTCCCAAGCTGCTCGCCGCACGCGACGCCGCCGACGCGCAGGTGAAGCTGTTCGCCGGCTGGCGCGTCAACCGCCAGGACAGCGGCAGCAAGCGCTGGGCCAGCAAGTGGGCCAACGCCATCCGTGCGCGCATGCTGCGCGACGACACGCCCGACACCGGTTGCGGCATCAAGCTGTTCGAACGCAGCGCGTTCCTCGACCTGCCGTACTTCGACCACATGCACCGTTACCTGCCGGCGCTGATGCAGCGTGCCGGCTGGAAGACCACCAGCGTGCCGGTCAACCACCGCCACCGTACCGCCGGCGTGTCCAAGTACAACAACCTCGGCCGCGCGCTGGTCGGCATCCGCGACCTGCGTGGCGTGGCCTGGCTGATCACCCGAAGCAAGCGCACCGCGGTGGAGGAGCGCTGATGGATCTGGAGCTGCACTGGCTGGATCAGCCCCTGACCTGGCTGTACTGGACCGGCCTGCATGTGACCGGCTGGAAGCTGATCGGCTACACCGGCGCACTGATGTTCGGCGGCCGCTGGCTGGTCCAGTTCATCGCCTCCAAGCGCGCCGGCAAGCCGGTCATCCCGCGCCTGTTCTGGTACATGAGCGTGATCGGCAGCCTGATGACCCTGAGCTACTTCCTGTTCTCGGCCAAGCAGGACTCGGTGGGCGTGCTGCAGAACCTGTTCCCGGCGTTCACCGCCCTGTACAGCCTGCACCTGGATATCAAGCACCGCGGCTGGAAGCGCGACAGGGCCAGCCACTGAGGGCGCGGGGTGCCTGCCATGGGTAGAGTCGACTGTCAGTCGACTTTCGCGCGGAGCGCGGGCTTTGCTACGTCTGGCGGAAGAGCAGCCGACTAACAGTCGGCTCTACCCAGTCGGCTCTACCACGCGCCTCCGGCGCTGGGGGCCCAACTTGCGGCCGGTTCCCGGTCCTGCCTGCGCTGCAAGCAGGACCTTCGTCCCATGCCATGGGCCGTGGGCGGTGCCATCATCGGAGCCTGCCTTCCCGGGAACCTGTGCTCGTGAAAACCCGTCTTGCCGTTGCCCTGCTGCTCGCCATGTCCGCCCCCACCGTGGCCTTGGCCGCTGCGCCCACCGCCGCCGCCGCGCCCGCCAGCGTGGCCACCGAATCGCCCGCAGATGCCGCCTTCCGCGCGCTGTACGAGAAGGAATGGAAGTGGCGCCAGCAGGGCGGTGGTGAAGCCAGCGAGGACGAAGACGCGCCCGCCAACGCCACCCGCATGCCCGACGTCGGCCCGGCCGCGCAGCAGGCACGCCTGAAGGTGTGGGACGAGACCCTGGCCGCGCTGAAGAAGATCGACCCGAAGACCCTGTCGCCGGACAACCAGGTCAACTACGCGATCTATCGCGACCAGGTGTTCAACCTGGCCGAAGAGACGCGCCTGCGCGGCTACGAAATGCCGTTCAACGCCGATTCCTCGTTCTGGTCCAACCTGTCCTTCATGGCCCGGCGCGAGATGAAGACCGTGCAGGATTACCAGAACTACATCGCACGGCTGAACGACGTGCCGCGTTATTTCGGCCAGCAGACCGAGAACATGCGAGCCGGCCTGAAGCGCGGCTTCAGCGTGCCGCGTGCGGTGCTGGATGGCCGCGAAGTGTCCATCGCCACCGTCGCCGAACTGAAGGACCCGACCGAATCGCCGCTGTACGCGCCGTTCAAGAAGCTGCCCAACAGCATCCCGGCCGCCGAACAGGCCAGGCTGCAGGCGCAGGCGCGTGAAGCGATCAGCGGCAAGGTGGTGCCGGCGTTCCAGCAGCTGCGCACCTTCTTCGTCAACGAGTACGTGCCGCAGGCACGCACCACCCTGGCCGCCGAAGCGATGCCCGATGGCAAGGCGTACTACAGGCAGCAGATCCACGAGTACACCACGCTGGACCTGTCGCCAGACGAGATCCATCGCATCGGCCTGGAGGAAGTCGCACGCATCCAGGGCGAGATGAACGCCATCATCAAGCAGGTGAAGTTCAAGGGCAGCTTCGCCGAGTTCCTGACCTTCCTGCGTACCGATCCGCAGTTCTATGCGAAGACGCCGGAAGAGCTGCTGTCGCGCGCCGCGTGGATCTCCAAGCGCGCCGATGGCCAGCTGGGCAAGTACATGACGTTGCCGCGCGCGCGCTTCACCATCGTGCCGGTGCCGCCGGACATCGCACCGTTCTGGACCGCCGGTCGCGGTGGCATGGGCACCTACTGGCTCAACACCTACAACCTGCCGTCGCGCCCGCTGTACAACCTGCCGGCGCTGACCCTGCATGAATCCGATCCGGGCCATGCGTTGCAGGGTGCCATTGCCGCCGAGCAGAAGAACCTGCCTGAGTTCCGCCGCAACGCCTACATCTCCGCCTATGGCGAAGGCTGGGCGCTGTACTGCGAGAAGCTGGGCGTGGAGATGGGCATCTACGAAACCCCGTATGAGGACTTCGGCCGCCTGACCTACGAGATGTGGCGCGCCGCGCGCCTGGTGATCGACACCGGCGTGCACAGCAAGGGCTGGACCCGCGAGCAGGCGCTGGCCTACCTGCGTGACCACACCGCGCTGAGCGAGCATGAAGTGACCACCGAAGTGGACCGCTACATTTCCTGGCCGGGCCAGGCGCTGAGCTACAAGCTGGGCGAGATCGCCATCGTGCGCCTGCGTGCGCAGGCCGAGAAGGAACTGGGCGACAAGTTCGACATCAAGGGCTTCCACGACACCCTGCTGAAGCAGGGCTCGGTGCCGCTGCCGGTGCTGGAACAGCAGATCCAGGCCTACATCGCCGAGCGCAAGAAGGCCTGACCCGACGCGTCGCCGGGCATGGCCCGGCGCTACCAGAATGCGCGGTGGTAGCGCCGGGCCATGCCCGGCGAGCGTGATGCGATCGGGTCGGAGCCCCGCCCGAAGGGCG
>NZ_JAVFVN010000721.1:0-19436 GCF_030910085.1 Stenotrophomonas maltophilia group sp. RNC7
CGGCGATACTCGCCACATTCGGACATGGATGCTGAAGAGGGTTGGGCCGGGCTGCGCCCGGCACCCCCCGCGGCAACAGCAACAGCAACAGCAGGCTTCCTGTGGGAGGGCGGGGTGGGGCCGGTGGCAGGGGGCGCTGCAAGTACGTCCCTGTAGCTCGGTCGCGCCATCCATGGCGCTCACGCCCCTGCCATCGGACCCACCCCGCCTTCGACAGTTTCCCGCGGCCTGCCGGAACGGCATCCCGCTCTGGGTGTCGACCTTGGTCGACACGGTAGATCCACGCCATGCGAGGATGGAGTGGTGCAAGACGCTGTAATGAAAAGGTTGGAGCCAGAGGGTCAGAAGGGGTTCAGTGCCACGCGCTGAATGCGTCCCCCGGACGGGTAGACTGTGGCTCCTGCTCACGTGAAGACTGGTTGCCCGATGTCCGCCAAACGCCGCTGGTTGCCCCTGTTGTGCCTGGCCCTGGCGGGCTGCAGCCAGCTGGAAAATCCAGGCAATGTGACCGCTGCTGACAAGGCGGCGCGGGCGCCGGCCAGCGATGGCGAGAACATGGTGTCGATCAATGCGGCCGATGCACCGCCACCGCCAGCGCCGCCGCGCAGCCAGGCGGATCGGCCGTGGCCGCAGGCGCAGCTTGAGAATGGCCGTGCCTGGGTCAGCTGCAGCACGGAATATGCTGGCGATGCCGGTGACGGTGTCGAGCTGGAAGGCCTGCAGCGCGAGCAGATCACCCAGGCGCTGGCGCCGTGCGCCGAGCGCGGCCTGATGCGCGTGCGTTACGCCGGCAAGATCAATCCGGGCTTCGCCGAGATGATGTGGCGACTGGCCGTGGTCGCTGACGAGCAGAAGATCCACAAGCGCATCCTCGATCTGGATTCCAGCGGGGGGCAGGTGGAGTCGGCGATTGTCGCCGGTGACAGCATCGGTGAATCGGGCTGGACCATCTGGGTGCGCGAAGGCTCGATCTGCCACAGCGCCTGCGTGTTCGTGCTGGCCGCCGGCGACAACCGCCTGCTGTCGGGCAAGGTCGGCATCCACCGCATGATGCGCATCAGTTCCAAGGCCACCTCGCGCGCCGAGCTCAACCGCGAGCTGCACGAGGTCTACGACAACGTGAAGGACTACCTGCAACGCAACGGCGTGGCGGTGGGTGTGGCCGATCTGATGATGACCGTGCCCAACCGCAGCCTGCGCCTGCTGACTCCGGACGAACTGCGCCAGTACGGTCTGGATGGCACCAATGCGGTGCAGGACGATCTGGAACGGATCAAGCAGATGCGTGCCTGCGGCGACGATTTCGTGCAGCGCAAGGACGCCTTCCTGGTCGCCTTCGACCAGCAGTGCAAGCGCGAAGGCGCCGACATGGAGTCGATCAACAGCTGCGGCCAGGCGTTGAAGCAGCGCTTCGGCTTCCCGGACGCGGTCTGCCCCGACGAAAGCCCGCTGTCGGAGATCGATGTGGCGACGCTGCCCCCGGCACCGCCGGAACCGCCGCCGGTGGCCGAACAGGCGCCAGCAGAGACCGGCACGCCGGCCGCGCAGGCCGATGCGGCGGCGGTGGAAGGCAACGCCCACGCGCGCTGACGAACCGCTCACCGCGCTGGCGTAGACTGCGGTCCTTTCCTCCAGAACCGGCGGTGTCCATGAAGCGCGTGCTCCTGCTGCTGTCCCTGCTGCCCCTGACTGCGTTGGCGCAGGCACCTGCACCGGCCACGCCGGCACCGGCTCCGGCACGCCCGGCCCCGGCATCGCCGGCGGCCGCGAAGCCCGCCACTGCCGGTGCCCCGGCGTTGACCGCTGCGCAGCAGGCCCAGGTGCAGAAGCAGGACGCGGAAATGGGCGCGGCTGCGTTGAAGGCGGCGCAACTGGTCGATGCCAACCGCGCCGGCGAATTGTGGGATGGCGCTTCGGCCGTCGCGCGCCGTGCGGTGCCGAAGGCCACCTTCGTGAGCCAGTTGGCCGCCGAGCGTACGCGCCTCGGTGCGCTGGCTGGGCGTGGCCAGCCGACCATCACCCGGGTCAAGTACAGCCCCGGCGCCGCAGTGCCGGAAGGGTTGTACATCAATGTCAGCTTCCCGACCCGTTTCGCCAACAGCGTGCAGCCGGTGCGCGAGCTGGTCTCGTTCCGTTTCGACGAGGACCAGGTCTGGCGCCTGGCCGGTTACAGCCTGCGCGCGTCGGCACCCTGAGGAGATGAACGATGGCAACTGAACTGACAATGCTGGCCTGGTCGATCGTGCTGGGCTTCGTCTACATCTTCGCCACCTCCACCGTGGTCACCCGCGAGCGCGGGATGAAGTGGAATGCCTCGGCACGGGATGGCGATGCAAAGCCGCTCAGCCCGCTGGCCGGCCGCCTGCAGCGTGCGCAGTCCAACTTCCTGGAAACCTTCCCGTTCTTCGCCGCTGCCGCCATCGCAGTGGTCGTGGCCGGGCGCAGCAACGACACCACGGCGCTGGCTGCGCAGGCCTACGTTTGGGCGCGTGTGGTCTACCTGCCGCTGTATGCCGCGGGCGTGCCCTACGTGCGCAGCCTGGTCTGGCTCGTATCGCTGCTGTCGATCCTGGCGCTGGTGTTCGCGTTGGTGTGAGCGGTGTGCCTGGTTGCTCAGTGATGCGACCTGGGCGCTGGAAGGGCATGCTTCCGTTCCGGATGGTAGGTCGATAAGTCGAAGGCAGCGAGGATGGCCGCGCCAAGTGCTTCGCTCTGGGGATGCAGAGGAAGAGTGATGGCTTTGTCCTCCAGTAGCGTCTCCCATGGGTTGATACGGTGATTGTCGAATGGAAGGACGCGCAGCTCGTCATCCTTGAAGATCTGATCGACAAGTACGAGCCGGCTGTTCTTCAGCAGGTCATTCATTGAACGTGCGCCGATCCAGCCGCAGAGTAGCTTCCTTAGCTCCTTGATTTCCCAAGGGGCGAACAAAGGGCGGATCGTTCCAAAATTTTCCAGGGCCTGTTGGGTCGCCGAGCCTAGTTGCATTGCAGTTGCAACGAGGGGGAGGCGGGCGGCCAGGGCTACGTTCTCGCTGGGGCCGCTGCCGATTTCACTCTAGGGCGAGCGCTGGATAATCCAGAAGTGATTGCCATATTCATAGATCAGGGCGTCACCGAGTTCCATTTCTCTGCCTTGTCGCTGTTCAGCGGTGTTCCGCCAGGAGGATTGAGGATTGAGGCTGGAGAACGGTAGCGTTCAGCGTTCCGCAGGGCGAGGGCGGAATACGACATCGCGCTGCATCTCTGATCCAGATCAAGGCCAGTCATGCGCGCGGCGCTATGCTGGCCCGGACTGAATCAACGGCAGGAGGCGCGCATGCGCAGGATGGACGTGGTGGTGGTCGGCGCCGGACCGGCGGGCCTGTGCTTCGCGCGTGCGCTGGCCGGCAGTGGCCTGCAGGTCGGGCTGGTCGAAGTGCAGCCGCGCCAGGCCCTGGCCGACGCCGCCTTTGATGGCCGCGAGATCGCGTTGACCCATGCCTCGCGGCAGAGCATGGAGCAACTGGGGCTGTGGCAGCGCCTGCCGCAGGCCGAAGTCGCCGAGCTGCGCGATGCCAGGGTGATGAACGGCGGCTCGCCGTTCGCGTTGACCTTCGCCAGCAGCCAGGTTGATGGCCAGCCGCTGGGCTGGCTGGTGCCCAACCACCTGATCCGCCGCGCCGCCTGGGATGCCGTGCAGGGCCAGGATGGGCTGGAGCTGTTCGATGGGCGCAAGGTTCTGGGCGTGCAGGCCGATGCGCAGGGCCACGTGGTCAGACTCGATGACGGCAGTCAACTGCACGCGCGCCTGCTGGTCGCGGCTGACAGCCGCTTCTCCGCCACCCGCCGCATGCTCGGCATCGGTGCGCAGATGCGCGACTTCGGCAAGTCGATGCTGGTGTGCCGCATGCAGGTCGAGCGCGACCATCACCACACGGCCTGGGAGTGGTTCGGCTACGGCCGCACCATGGCGCTGCTGCCGCTCAACGAGGGCCAGGCATCGGCGGTGATCACGCTGCCGCCGCGGCAGATCGAAGAACTGCTGGCGATGGACGAGGTGGCTTTCGGTGAGGCCATCAGTGCCTGCTTCGAGCATCGGCTGGGCCGGATGCAGCCGGTGGCCACGCCGCAGGCGTATCCGCTGGTAGGTGTGTACGCGCACCGTTTCGTTGGCGAGCGTTCGGCGCTGATCGGCGATGCCGCAGTCGGCATGCACCCGGTCACCGCGCATGGCTTCAATCTGGGACTGGCCAGCGCACAGCGGCTGGCACAGGGCATCGTCGCGCAGCAGCGGCGCGGTGCCGACATTGCCGCCGCCGGCATGCTGGCCAGCTACCAACGCGGTCATCGGTTGGCGTCGCGGCCGCTGTACGAGGCCACCAACGCGATCGCCAGCCTGTACACCGACGATCGTCGCCCGGCACGCCTGCTGCGGGCCGCGGGCCTGCGCCTGGCGCAGGGCGTGGCACCGTTCAGGCAGCTGATCGCCTCGCACCTGACCCAGCGCGTGGCCTGAACACTCTCGGATCAGCCAGCGGCCAGCACGCGGATCTGGCTGTCGGCGAACTCGACCACCTGGCCTGCGCGGATCTTGCAGGCCTTGCGCAGTTCGACCTCACCGTCGACCCGCACCTGGCCCTCGCTGATGACCATCTTGGCCTCGCCGCCGCTGGTGACCAGGTCGGCCAGCTTCAGCAGCTGCTTGAGTTCGACGTAGTCGCCGTCGAGGTCGAATTCGAGAATCTGCATGGAGCGAGGGGTCCTGGAAAGAGGGCGCAGGCCAGCGGCCGGGCCGGGGAGAGGGCGCGTATTGTGCGCCAGCACGGGGCACGACGGCACGCGTATGGAAAGCTGTACGCCTCGTTCAGGATCAATGCGGTATCATTCCGCTCTGAGCGAGTGAAATCTCCTCCGACCGAGCAGCGCCAGGGCACGCGATAAGAAGGGCGCCCAAAGCGCGGACCATCACCCTTTTTATCGCACTGCCAGGAAGACGGCAGTGCCTTCGGAGTTCCCCATGTCCCAAGATTCCCAAGCGCCGCTGCAGTTCGCGCAGCTCGGCCTGTCCGAGCCCGTGATGCAGGCGGTCACCGCCATCGGCTACGAAACCCCGTCGCCGATCCAGGCCGCTACCATCCCCGCGATGCTGGAAGGCCGCGACGTGCTGGGCCAGGCCCAGACTGGTACCGGCAAGACCGCTGCGTTCGCACTGCCGGTACTGTCCAACATCGACCTGCAGCAGATCAAGCCCCAGGCCCTGATCCTGGCGCCGACCCGCGAACTGGCCATCCAGGTTGCCGAGGCGTTCCAGTCCTATTCGTCGAAGATCCCGGGCTTCCGCGTGCTGCCGGTGTACGGCGGCCAGCCCTACGGCCAGCAGCTGTCGGCGCTGCGCCGTGGCGTGCACATCGTGGTCGGTACCCCCGGCCGCGTGATCGATCACCTGGACCGCAGCACCCTGGACCTGTCCGAGCTGAAGACCCTGGTGCTGGACGAAGCCGATGAAATGCTGCGCATGGGCTTCATCGACGATGTGGAAGCCGTGCTGAAGAAGCTGCCGGAGCAGCGCCAGGTGGCCCTGTTCTCGGCCACCATGCCGCCGCAGATCCGCCGCATCGCGCAGACCTACCTGCAGGACCCGGTGGAAGTGACCATCGCGGCCAAGACCACCACCTCGGCCAACATCCGCCAGCGCTACTGGTGGGTGAGCGGCATGCACAAGCTGGACGCGCTGACCCGCATCCTGGAAGTCGAGCCGTTCGACGCGATGATCATCTTCGCGCGCACCAAGGCCGGCACCGAAGAACTGGCCAGCAAGCTGCAGGCGCGTGGCCTGGCCGCTGCCGCCATCAACGGTGACATGCAGCAGGCCCAGCGCGAGCGCACCATCGCCATGCTGAAGGAAGGCAAGCTGGACATCCTGGTCGCCACCGACGTGGCCGCCCGCGGCCTGGACGTGGAGCGCATCAGCCACGTGCTGAACTACGACATCCCGTACGACACCGAAAGCTACGTGCACCGCATCGGCCGTACCGGCCGTGCCGGCCGCAGCGGTGAGGCGATCCTGTTCGCCACCCCGCGCGAGAAGGGCATGCTGCGCCAGATCGAGCGCGCTACCCGCCAGCCGATCGAAGAGATGCAGCTGCCGAGCGTGGAGGCGGTCAACGACACCCGCATCAACAAGTTCACCTCGCGCATCACCGAAACGCTCGGCGCCGGCGGCCTGGACTTCTACCGCCAGCTGCTGGAGCGCTTCGAGAACGAGCAGAACGTGCCGGCCATCGAGATCGCGGCCGCGCTGGCCAGGATGCTGCAGGGCGATACCCCGTTCCTGCTGCAGCCACCGGTGCGTGCCCCGCGTGAAGAGCGCGCGCCGCGCGAGCGCTTCGACCGTGGCGACCGCCCGGAGCGTGGCGATCGCTTCGACCGCAACGAGCGGGGTCCGCGCTTCGAGCGTGGCCCGCGTCGCGACGACGCCGAAGGTGGTTTCGAGCCGCGTCCGCGCCGTGAGGTTCCGCCGCGTGGTGCACCGGAGCAGGGCATGGAGACCTACCGTATTTCGGTCGGTCACCAGCATGGCGTGAAGCCGGCCAACATCGTCGGCGCCATCGCCAACGAAGCCGGCCTGGAAAGCCGTTTCATCGGCCGCATCGACATCCACGACGACTTCTCGCTGCTGGACCTGCCGGCACAGATGCCGCCGGACGTGCTGTCGCACCTGCAGAAGGTGTGGGTGTCCGGCCAGCAGCTGCAGATGCGTCCGCTGGCGGCCGGTGAAGAGATCAACCCGGCCCCGCGTCCGTTCAAGCCGCGCTTCGACAAGCGTGGTCCGGGCGGCCCCGGTGGCCCGCGTCGTGGTGGTCCGGGTGGTCCGGGTGGCCATGGCGGCGACCGCGGCGGTGACCGCGACAGCCGCCCGCCACGTCGTGATGGCTTCAAGCCGCGCGGCCCGCGCAGCTTCTAAGCCGCACCCACAGCCGTCCAGAGCAACGCCGGCCCCCGGGCCGGCGTACAGGAAAAGGGGACGGAGGGGATTAAGTCGTATATGGCAGGCCATGCGCTTATGCCGAAAACGACTTAATCCCCTCCGTCCCCTTTTTCGCACGGTCAACACATTGCCGGTCATAGGCTGGTCCGGTTCCAAAGGAGGTTGTCACCGCAGCACATTCGGGGGGATCCGGGATGGGTAGGAGTGGCACGGACCAACAGAGCCGGCGGGTGCCGATGACCCGGGGGCTGGGACTGCGATTTGCGTTGTTGACCGGCATGGCGATCGGACTGGTCGCACTGTCGGCGTTGATCCAGGAACTGCAGGCGGCCTCCACCGCCTGGATCGCCGGCCAGGGATACTGGTCGCGCGGTCAGCAGGATGCGACCGCCGCGCTCAGTCGCTACCTGGCGCGCGGCAATGTCCAGGACCTGGACGATGCACGCCAGGCCCTGCAGGTGCCGTTGGGCGATCTGCAGGCGCGCTTGGCGCTGGAACAGGCGGAGCCTGACGAAGAGAAGGCCCGGCAGGGCTTCCTGCAGGGGGGGCAACGCGCACGCCGACATTCCGCGCCTGGTGTTTTCGTTCCGCTACGCGCGCGATATCGGTGCTTTCCGCGAAGCGACCGCGTTATGGCGGCAGACCGACGGGGACCTGATGGCGCTGCAGCGCCTGGTCGATGAGTTGCAGCGGCGGCACGAGGGTGGCCCCTTGCTGACAGCCACGCGTGACCAGTACCTGCAGCAGCTGCGTGACCTGGACCAGCGGATGAAGGTACAGAGCCAGGCGTTCTCGCAGGCGCTGCTGCGGATGGCGACGCTGGTGAGGCTGGCCACGCTGATGGTCGCGGGCCTGTCGGTGCTGGCGATCAGCCTGATGGCGGTGGCCCTGGCGCGCCGCGTCGGCAAGGACCTGACCGAACACGAGAGCCGCTTCCGCGCAGCGTTCTACCAGGCCAACGTCGGCATGCTCAAGCTCGATACCGAAGGCAAGGTGATCGAGGCCAACCAGGCGATGGCCGACATCCTCGATCATCGCCGCGACGTGCTGCTGCAGCTGTCGCTGGCTGACCTGCTGATGGACGGCGAGCTGGTCATTGACGGGGTGGGGCGCATCGATTGGGACCGCCAGCTGCGCCCGAGCGAACTGCGATTCCGCCGTCGCGATGGCAGCCTGGTCTGGGGCCGCTGGAGCGGCACCGGTGTGCGCAGCGCCGGCGGCGGCCTGTCGGTGTTCGCGATCATCGAAGACGTCAGCCAGAACCATGCACTGGCGCGCGAGATCGAGCACCACGCCAGCCATGACCCGCTGACCGGCCTGATCAACCGGCGCGAGATCGAGCGACTGCTGGAACGCGCACTGCTGCAGGTGCGCAGCGAAGGTGGCACGCACGCGCTGTGCTACATCAACCTGGACCATTTCAAGCTGGTCAATGACAGCTTCGGCCATGCCGCCGGCGACCAGATGCTGCGCAGCTTCGCCGAGTACCTGGTGGCGGCGGTGCGCGATGGTGACTGGGTGGGCCGGCTGGGTGCGGACGAGTTCGCGGTGTTCCTCGCCCATGCCGGGCAGGACGAGGCCAAGCGCGTGCTGCAGCGCGTGATCCGCAATCTGGGGCAGGCGACGTTCCTGGTGAGCGAGGGCAGCCCGCAGTTGAGCTGCAGCATCGGCGTGGTCGAGGTCAGCGCCGATGCACCGGATGTGAACTGGTTGATGAGCGCCGCCGACAGTGCCTGCTATGCGGCCAAGCAGGCCGGGCGCAACCGCGTGCACTGCTTCAACGAGAACCGCATGGCGCTGGAGGAACGGCGCCGGGAAGCCGAGCGGCTGCAGGGCGTCAGCCTGGCCATGGCCGAGAACCGCATGGTGCTGTACGCGCAGCGTATCGCACGCGTCGGCGATCCCAGCTACCTGCACTACGAGGTGCTGGTGCGCATGCGCGGCAGCGATGGCAGCCTGCACCTGCCGGGCCAGTTCATGCCGGCGGTGGAGCGCTATGGCATGGCCGTGGCGCTGGACCGGCACGTGCTCGGCCTGCTGTTCCGGCACCTGCAGGTATGCCCGGCGCATGTGCGGCAGCTGGGACTGTGCAACGTCAACGTGTCGGCGCAGTCGATCGCCGAGCCCGGCTTCCTCGCCTTCGTCTGCGACCTGCTGGAGCGCAATCGCGCGCTGGCCTCCAAGCTGTGCTTCGAGATCACCGAGACCGCCGCGATCAGCAACCTCAGCCAGGCGCGCGCGTTCATCGATGCGGTGAAGGCGCGCGGCTGCCGGATGGCGCTGGACGATTTCGGCTCCGGGCTGTCCTCGTTCGGCTACCTGCGCCAGCTGCCGGCCGACATCCTGAAGATCGACGGGGCCTTCGTGCGCGACATGGATACCGATCCGGTCAGCCACGCCACCGTGCGCGCGATCAGTGAACTGGGGCGCGAGCTGCAGATGGAGGTGGTGGCCGAATGGGTAGAGACCGCCGAAGTCGCCGCCGCGCTGACCCGGCTTGGGGTGCAGGGCCTGCAGGGCTATGCGGTCGAGCGACCGCAGCCACTGGAACGGATGACCCTGGCCGACCTGCGGCCGGTGCGCCTGGTGGCCGTGAAAGGTCCTCCCGCCGCAGGCTGAATGGTCTGCGGCGACTTTGGTCTACACATGCGTTGCAGCCGCGGCTGCGATAATGCCCGCCAGGGGCGACGCGCAGTGGGCGCGGGCGTAAGCAGGAACAGGACGTGGCGTGGGCGGCAGGCAGTGGCAGTACGGAACAGGGGCGGTGCTGGTCGTGCTGCTGGTGTGGTTGGCAACGCCGTGGCCACTGTGGGCCGCCGCCGCCGAAGCCGGCCGCGATTACCTGCTGGTCGGCGCAGCCACCGATGAACCCACTCCACATCGCGCATGCACGCCGGGCATGCTGGCCGGTCACCGGCAGCAGGTGCAGGTGCCTGCGCCGCCGGGTGGCTGGTCGGGGCAACCGCAGGCCCTGGACGTGTTCAATGTGTTCGCTGGCGAAGTCCGCGTCCAGTATGGCGATCGCGAGATCTGCGGCAACATGCACGATGCCCGTACCCGAGACTCACGCTTCCGCGCAGGCGTCGGGCTGGTGGCGGTGCCGCCAGCGGGCAGTCACGATCCATTCCTGGTGTCGTGGCAGACGCCGTTGAAGGCGCGCTGGGTACCCACCCTTCGGCTGGGCGCGCCCAGTCCCGTGCAGCAGAACGATACCGCCCGCCTGCTGGTGCGCGCGGCCTGCATCGCCGTGGCGATCGCACTGGCGTTGTCGGCACTGATGGCCTTCCTCACCACCCGCGACCGCAGTTTCCTGGTCTACATCGCCGGTACCACCGTGCTGGTGCTGTGGCAGGCCATCCTCGGTGGCCTCAGCGGCTATCCGGAACCCTGGCTGCCGGTGGGCGAGCGCGGTGCCTGGTGGCTGCTGGTGTTGACTGCGGCCACGCAGGCCCTGGTGCTGCCGGCGCTGTGGCGGCTGAATGGCGGTGATCGCCTGTTGCCGCGTTCGCGTCCGTTCCAGCTGCTGGCGCTTTGGGGATTGCTGGCGTTGGCTGCACTGGTGCCCTGGCTGCCATGGGACAGCCTGGCCTGGGTGGCGCAGGGCCTGCAGGTGTCCTATCTGCTGGGCTGTGGCCTGGCGTTGATGGTCGGGGTGTGGGCGCGGCTGCGCGGTGACCGCTGGGCGCAGGCGGGGCTGGCGGCGCTGGCGCCGATGCTGGTGTTGATCCTCGCCGACGCCTGCCGCGCGGCGTGGTTGCTGGAGTACCGCGTGGAGGCCCTGCAGCTGGCGGTGACCTGGCTGCTGATGATGGCCGCCTACGCACTGAACCAGCGGCTGGGCCGCCTGCGCCAGCAGCGCGATGAACTGCGCCAGCTGGCCGAGACCGATGGCCTGACCGGCCTGCCCAATCGCCGTGCCGGCCTGCAGCAGCTGGCCCGCCACCTGGAGCGGGTTGACCGCGAGCGTGGCCCGCTGGTGATCGGCTTCCTCGATATCGATCTGTTCAAGGACATCAATGACCGCCATGGCCACGCCGTGGGGGACCAGGTGCTGGTGGCGGTGGCGCGCGCATTGCGTGCCGCGGTACGCAGCCAGGACCAGGTAGTGCGGATGGGGGGCGAAGAGTTCCTGCTGCTGATGCCGGGCATGCCGCGGGAGGCGGCGTCGGCGCGCCTGGATCGCCTGCGCCGGCACATCACGGAGGCGGCCCGGGCGCTGCAGGTGCCCGGCCTGGAGGTCACCGCCAGCATCGGCCTGGCGCAGTGGCGGCCGGGCGAGGACGACCTCGCCGCGCTGCTGCGCCGGGCCGACCATGCCATGTACGTGGCCAAGCGTGCCGGCCGCAACCGGGTGTTCGACGGCGAAGAACTCGATCCACCCTGCCTGGCATGAAGCGCGGCGGGCGGCGATGCCGGATAATAGGGCGATGACCACCCGACTCAACAAACACATCGCCGACACCGGCTTCTGCTCCCGCCGCGAGGCCGATCGCCTGATCGCCGCCCGCCGGGTCACCGTCAACGGCCATCCGGCCGGCACCGGCGCGGTGGTGGGCGAGGAAGACCAGGTGCTGGTGGATGGCCAGCCACTGCGCGCGCGCGTGGCCCGCAAGCCCGGCGCCCGCCGCCACGTCTACATCGCGCTGAACAAGCCGGTCGGCGTCACCTGCACCACCGAGACGTCGGTCAAGGGCAACATCGTCGACTTCGTCGGCCATGAACAGCGCATCTTCCCGATCGGCCGCCTCGACAAGGACTCCGAAGGCCTGATCCTGATGACCAGCAACGGCGACATCGTCAACCAGATCCTGCGTGCCGAGAATGGCCACCAGAAGGAGTATCTGGTGGCGGTCAACAAGCCGGTCACCGATGAGTTCCTGCGCGGCATGGCGCGTGGTGTGCGCATCCACGACCAGATGACGCTGCCATGCAAGACTTCGCGCATCGCCAAGTTCGGTTTCCGCATCACCCTGCAGCAGGGCCTGAACCGGCAGATCCGCCTGATGGCCGCCGAGTTCGGCTATCGCGTGACCCAGCTGCGCCGCGTGCGCATCGACAACATCAAGATTGGCGCGCTGAAGCCGGGCCAGTGGCGCAACCTGACCGAGCAGGAGCTGCAGGGCCTGCTGCCGAAGCAGCTGGACTGGTAAACGGCTTCTGTAGAGCCGAGCCCATGCTCGGCTGCTCTTTTGTCCGGGTGCAGCCGAGCATGGGCTCGGCTCTACATCGGCTAGACTCCGCAGTGACCTGCCGGAACGTGACGCTGCATGATCAAGCCCGACAAGCCTGCCAACGAAGCCCTTCGGCTCGAGGCGCTGTACCGCTACCGGATCCTTGATTCGCAGCGCGAGAAGTCATTCGACGACCTGGTGGTGATCGCCAAGGCGGTCTGCGGCACCTCGATGGCGGCGGTGACCCTGATCGATGTCGAACGGCAATGGTTCAAGTCGATCCAGGGCATCGATGCGGCGGAAAACCTGCGCAGCGAATCGATGTGCGGCCATGCCATCCTGCAGCCGCAGCAGATCATGGTGGTCGAGGATGCGCTGCAGGATGCGCGCTTCCACGACAATCCGGTGGTGGTCGGCGATCCGCACATCCGCTTCTATGCCGGTGCGCCGCTGATCAGTTCCGATGGCCTGCCGCTGGGTACGCTGTGCGTGTTCGATGCACAGCCGCAGCACCTGCCAAGCGACAAGGCCGAGGCGCTGGCCGCGCTGTCGCGGCAGGTGATGCTGGTGATGGAGCTGCGCCGTTTCGCGCTCGACATCCAGAACCACATGCTGGAACGCGATGATTACGAGCGCCTGCTGTCGGAGTACCACGACGTGCTGCTGGCGCAGAACGCCGACCTGGCCGAGCAGAGCCGCACCGATGCGCTGACCGGCCTGCCGAACCGCCGCGCGATGGCGGCGGCGCTGGACGAGGCCGTGGCGATGACCGGGGAGCAGCCCGCTGAGGCCTGCGTCGCGCTGCTGGACATCGATCATTTCAAGCACATCAACGACTTCCAGGGCCACGCCACCGGCGACCGCGTGCTGGCCGAACTGGGCGCGCTGCTGCGGTCGCACTTTGCCGGCCGTGGCATGGCGGCGCGCTATGGCGGCGAGGAGTTCGTGGCAGTGATGCCCGCAACCGACCTGCGCACCGCCGAACTTCAGTGCGAGTTCCTGCGCCTGGCCGTGGCCGACCTGCCACTGGGCTTTCCGGTCACGATCAGTATCGGCATCGCCCAGCACCAGCCCGGTGAAAGCGTGGACGACACGCTGGCACGTGCCGACAAGGCGCTGTACCGGGCCAAGGGCAAAGGTCGCAACCGGGTGGAACGGGCGGACTGAAACACGGCGGTTCGCGCGTTGAACGCATGCGACGCGTGGATGATTCGATGCCGCTCCAGTAGATCCACGCCATGCGTGGATGCTCTCCCGTTTCACTTGGCGTCGCAGCTCCTGCGATCAGAACCGGCCAGCATGACGCCCTGTTTCCCCGGACGCCGCCCATGTTGCAGACCCTGGCCATCGCCCACTATCGCTCGCTGCACGGGCTGGTATTGCCGCTGCAGCAGTTGAATGTGGTGACCGGCGACAATGGCAGTGGCAAGTCCAGCCTCTACCGCGCGCTGCGCCTGCTGGCCGAGACCGCGCAGGGCGGCGTCGCGGCGGTGCTGGCCCGCGAAGGTGGGCTGGGCTCGGCGCTGTGGGCGGGCCCGGAAAAAATAGACCGTCGGGTTGCTGCCGGCGAAATCCCCTTGCAGGGCGGCCCACGCCAGGAATCGGTGGGATTGAAGCTCGGCTTCACCACCGACGAATTCGGCTACGCCATCGATCTCGGCTACCCGCCGCCCAGCCGTTCGGCGTTTGCGCTGGACCCGCAGATCAAGGCCGAGGCGATCTGGGCGGGGCCGTTCCTGCGCAGCGCCAACCAGCTGGTCGATCGTCGCGGGGCGATGGTGCGGCAGCGCCATGCGCGCGGTTGGGATCTGGTGGATGACCGGTTGTCGCTGTTCGACAGCCTGTTCACCCAGGTCGGCGATCCGCAGCGCATGCCCGAAACGATCACCCTGCGTGAGTACATTCGTTGCTGGCGCTTCTATGACCATTTCCGCAGCGATGGCGATGCCCCGGCGCGGCAACCGGCGATGGCCACGCGCACGCCGGTGCTGCATCACGATGGCCGGGACCTGGCGGCGGCCTGGGTGACCATCCTCGAGATCGGCGACCCGGTTGCGTTGGCACGCAGCGTCGACGACGCGTTCCCGGGCGCCACGGTCGATTTCGAGGCGCTGGATGGACGCCTGGCGCTGCGCTTCCACCAACCTGGGTTGCTGCGGCCATTGTCGATGGCCGAGCTCTCCGACGGCACGCTGCGCTTCCTGCTGCTGGCGGCGGCGCTGCACACACCACGCCCACCGCCGCTGATGGTGCTCAACGAACCGGAGACCAGCCTGCACCCGGACCTGCTGCCGGCGCTGGCGCGGCTCATCATCGCAGCCAGTGCGCGCAGCCAGGTATGGGTGGTGTCGCACGCCAGCCGGCTGATCGCGGCGTTGGAACAGGCGCCAGGGTGCCATTCGCTGCATCTGTACAAGGAACAGGGCCGCACGCTGTTGAGCGGGCAGGGCCTGCTGGATGCGCCGGCCTGGCATTGGCCGCAGCGCTGATGCGGCCATCCACGCCATGCGTGGATGCACTCAATCGGCGATGTTGCGCGCTTCGGCCGTGCCGAGGATTTCCGGATGCTGCACCGGCTTGCGGCGGTTCAGCAGCGGATGCAGGAACACCGCGCCGACGATGATCGCCACGCCCAGGTAGAACCACGGGGTGACTTCGTGCTGCTCGCGGAGCAGCACCACCGCCAGTACCACCGCATAGACCGGCTCCAGGTTGGTCACCAGCTGCACCGTGTAGGCGCTCAGGTGGCGGAGCGCGACCAGGGCCAGGGCGAACGGCAGCAGCGTGCAGAACCCGGCCAGCACCAGCAGCAGGATCCCGTCGTGCAGATTCGGGACCACCCACAGCGGGCTGGCCAGCGCCGGCAGCAGATAGGGCATCAGCGGCGCCAGCAGGGTCAGGGTGAGGGTGCCGGCACCCAGCTCCAGCGCGGTGACCGTGAGCGGATCGGCATGGCTGACCATGCGCTTGTTGAGCGAACCGAACACCGCCACCAGCAGCGCCGAGATCGCGCCGATCAACACACCCAGGCGCATGCCATCGGGCACGCCACCGACCACCAGCGCAACACCCGGCAGCACCGCCAGGCCAAACGCCAGCTCACGCAGCTGGAACGGCCGCTTGGCCACCCACGGCTCGATGATCGAGGTGAACACCGGTGCCAGTGCGATGCAGGTGGCAGCCACCGAGGCATTGGCCAGCTTCACCGCGCCGTAGAACGTCAGCCAGTGCAGGGCGACCAGCGCGCCGATGCCGGCGTAGCCGGCGACCAGCCGCAGGGGCAGGGTACGCAACCCGCGCCAGACCCGCGGCAGCAGCGCCAGCATCGCCGTCACCAGCAGCATGCGCCACCACACCAGCGGCAGTGCGGGCAGGGTGATCAGCTTGCCGAGGATGGCCGTGATGCCCCACAGCAGGACACAGAAATGGATCTGCCAAAGCGCTTTGCGGGTATCGGGTGTGCTCATCGGCCTATTGTGAGGCAATCGCGCGGCTGTCGGCGATGACTGTGGCATGCTGGCGGAAACCCCCCAGGGGAACCCAGCAATGGCTGCCAACCGCTGCGCCCTGCGTGCATGGGCAGGCCTGACTGCACTGGTGGCCGCCACCGCGTTGCTGCTGCAATACCTGTTCTTGCTACGCGGTCCCGGGGCGGCTGCCGGGGTTGGCATGGCGACGCTGCGCTTCGTTGGTTACTTCACGATTCTCAGCAACCTGGCGGTGTGCCTGGGATGCGTCAGGCTGATCCGTGCGGGTGTGCTGAACACGACTGTCGCCGCGGTGATCGGGTTGTGCATCGGGGTGACCGCGTGCATCTACGTGCTGGCGTTGCAGGGGCTGTGGCAGCCCACCGGGCTGCAATGGTGGGTCGATGCCGGCCTGCACTACGCTGTGCCGGCGCTGTACCTGCTCGGGTGGTGGTGGCTGCTGCCGCATGGGGCGCTGCGCTGGCGCGCGCTGGGCGGCGTGCTGCTGGTACCGCTGGTCTACCTTGGCTGGGCGATGCTGGTCGCTGCAATGACCGGACAGGCGCCGTATCCATTCCTCGAACTGCAACGCCTGGGGCTGGCGGCCTTCCTGCTCAACGTGCTGCGCGTTGCGGGCGTGTTCGTGGTGGGCTGGACCCTGCTGTGGGGGCTGGACCGCTGGCGCCGTCGATGAGGCGCTGCAGGGCCATCGCTGCGGCCGGGTTGCGGGCCTTGCCGGCACCGATGCACAGCAGGTAGACCTCGCGCGGGGTTTCCGGGGCGGGCCCGGCCAGGCAGGGCAGGTCGTCCACCGGCTCGCCGCGTGACCAGCGTCGTGCGCGTTCAGCCCAGCGCTGCTGCACGGACGCAGGCAGGCCCTCGTTCAAGCGGGCCTGGCTGCGCTTGATCCGCGCGTAGACGAAGCCCGCACTGACATCGCCATGCAATGGCGCCTCGTCGCTGTCCTCGATCACCAGCGCCACGCCGTGGCGGCGCGCGGCGGCGACCAGAGCCGGTCCATGTGCCTCGGCGTTGCGCACTTCCAGAGCGTGCTGCAACGGCACGCCCTCGAGCTGCTTCGGCAGCTGCGCCATCAGCGCTTCCAATGCATCGGCGTC
The DNA here is from genome assembly GCF_030910085.1 of Stenotrophomonas maltophilia group sp. RNC7. NCBI lineage: Bacteria > Pseudomonadati > Pseudomonadota > Gammaproteobacteria > Lysobacterales > Lysobacteraceae > Stenotrophomonas > Stenotrophomonas maltophilia group sp. RNC7. The sequence continues at coordinate 16,726 of NZ_JAVFVN010000721.1, forward strand.
GGCCGGATGGTGCGGATCGAACTGCCACAGCAGCGGGCCGAGCCGGTCACCGAGCGCAAGTGCCGCCTGCAGGAACGGCGTGGCCGCTTCCACGGTGCTGGCCAGGTCGCGGCGCTGCACCAGGTAGCGTGGCGCCTTCACCGAGAAACGGAAGCCTTCCGGCGTCTGCGCGGCCCACTGCGCGCACTGGGCCGCAGTCGGCGTGCGGTAGAAGGTGCCGTTGATCTCGATGCAGCGCAGGGCGCGGCTGGCATGGGCCAGTTCCTCGCGCTGCGGCAGTCCCACCGGATAGAACATGCCGCCGCGCCACTCGGGAAACACCCAGCCACCGATGCCGCAGCGGATCTCCGCCTGCCGGGCGGTCGCGGTCACTGGTCGTGGTCCTCGCGCCAGGGGTCGTAGCTGCCGAACCACCACAGGTAGCCTTCAGGATCGGCACAGGCGTAGCCGCGGCCACCGTAGTCCTGGTCGGCAATGTCGATGACGATGCGCGCCCCAGCCGCCTTGGCCCGCGCATAGTGCGCATCGACATCGGTGACGATCACGCAGGCACTCTGGGTCTGGCGGCCGCCGACTTCTCCGGGCAGGACCGCGTGTTTGCTCCACGCGCTCTGGTTGTTGGCCGAACCGAGCATGATCATGCCGTTGCCGAAGGTCAGCTGGGCATGGAAGACCGTATCGCCATCGGCATACACGGCCTGGGCATGGAAGCCGAAGGCCCGTTGCAGCCAGTCGATGGCGGCCAGCGCGTCGCGGTAGCGCAGGCACGGAATGATGGTGGAGCCGTTGCTTGGTTGGCCGTTCCCGCCCATGACACCCCTCCTATGGCACAGGGCAGGGTGCATCGGCGACCGTTACCATCCCGCGAAACCCCGGTGACGGCCTGCACATGGCCGCCACCCCTGTTCGGAGATCGTGCTGGATGAAACCCTGGATTGGAGGAGCCGTGCTGCTGGCGTGCACGACCATGGCGAGCGCTGCCACCCCGGCGCAGTTGCAGGAGCTGGATGCGACCGTCGAGCGCGTGCGCGCGCAGTTCGACGTGCCCGGCATCGCCGTGGCCGTGGTCAAGGACGGCCAGGTGGTGCTGGAACGTGGCTGGGGCGTGCGCGAGCAGGGCAAGCCGGAACCGGTGCAGGCCGACACCCTGTTTGCCATCGCTTCCAATACCAAGGCGTTCACCGCCACCTCGCTGAACCTGCTGGCCGAGGACGGCAAGCTGAAGATGGATGACAAGGTGATCGACCACCTGCCGTCGTTCCGCATGTCCGATCCGTTCGTGACCGGGCAGATGACGATCCGCGACCTGCTGTCGCATCGCAGCGGGCTGAGCCTGGGCGCCGGTGACCTGCTGTTCTGGCCGGCCACCTCCTACAGCAACGCCGAAGTGGTGGAGCGACTGGGCAGGGTGCCGCTGAAGGGCGGCTTCCGCGAAAGCTATGCCTACGACAATATCCTGTACGCGGTCGCCCAACAGGTGATCGAGCGCGTGTCCGGCATGAGCTACCAGCAGTTCCTGCAGACGCGCATCTTCGACAAGGTGGGGATGGCCGGCACGCGCTACAACGCCGACCACCTGAAGCCAGGTGACAAGGCGGCGGTCGGCCACGCCAAGTACGATTTCAAGGACCTGCGCACCGTTGCACCACTGACCTGGTCGAACAATGCCGGCGCCGGTGGCATCTATTCCAGCGCGCACGACATGGCGCGCTGGATGCAGGTGCAGCTGGCCGAAGGCAAGCTGGCTGACGGCACGCCGTTGTTCAGCGAGAAGAGCCAGCAGCAGATGTGGCGGATGATCACCCCGCAGTCGATCCCGGCGCCGAGCGTGCCGGAGCTGGCACCGGCGCGGGCCAACTTCGCTGGCTACGGCGAAGGCTGGAGCCTGAGCGACTACCGCGGGCAGAAGCTGGTCTGGCACACCGGTGGCTGGCCGGGCATGGTCTCGCGGTTGACCCTGGTGCCAGGCGAGAAGCTGGGCGTGGTGGTGCTGACCAACCAGGAAGTGGGTGCGGCGTTCAATGCGATCACCCTGAGCGTGCTTGACGCTTACCTGGGCGGAGAAAAGCACGATTGGGTGGACGCCTATGGCAAGGCCGTGGCCAAGGGTCAGGACAAGGCCGACGAGGCCTGGGCCAAGCACCAGAGCGCACGCGACAAGGGCAGCAGGCCATCGCTGGCGCTGGCCGGCTACACCGGCAGCTTCCGTGACCGCTGGTATGGCGACATGCAGATCAGCGCCGAAGGCAAGGGCCTGCGCCTGCGCTTTGCGAAGACCGCGCAGCTGAGCGGGCGCCTGGAGCACTGGCAGCACGACACCTTCATCGTGCGCTGGGACGACCGTTCGCTCAACGCCGATGCGTTCGTGAACTTCAGCCTGGACCCGGATGGCAAGGTGCGTGAGGTGCGCATGCAGCCGATTTCCGACCTGACCGATTTCAGTTTCGATTTTCAGGACCTGCTGTTCACCCCGGTCAAAGAATGAGGGTAGCGCCGGCCGCGGGGACCCCACCCCCAGGGGGAAGACAACCCCGGGCGGGTTTGAGGGGCACAGCCGGGCGGAACGGGGGGATCGCCGCAAACGCCCGCGGTAAAAAACCACACCGAAAAAAACCCCCCCAAAAAAAGCCAGGAAAAAAAAAAAAAAAAATATTTAAAAAAAAAAAAAAAAAATAGACAACACACCCATAACACACAAAAACACACCAAAC
>NZ_JAVFVN010000742.1:0-550 GCF_030910085.1 Stenotrophomonas maltophilia group sp. RNC7
TTGCATGGGCCTCCCAATCATTTGCTAATAAGGTTCGATATTCTTGAGAGGCAAAACATCTCCAAACTGCATTTCTTTCTTTGAAACTCATAGTTTCAAAATCTCCAAATACTGCACTTGCAACACGGTTCCAGGTTACAACATCCCAAAGTTGATCTGTTACATATATCGGGTAAAACTTTAAATCATCTATAAAATTTTGTAGTACAGGGCTTACTTCGTCATCAGTTTTTAAAGGCTTTTCAGGAGGTAACTGTTGATGAGCTAATAAAAACATATGCTCACGTTCTTCTTTATCTAAGCGTAAGGCATCAGCTAAACTTTCTAAAGCCTGTATTGAGACTTGGATATCTCGGCCTTGCTCAATCCACGTGTACCAAGTTACCCCAATATTAGCTAGTTGTGCTACTTCTTCACGACGTAATCCTTTGGTTTTTCTGCGTGAACTAATTGGTAATCCAAAATCTTGTGGAGAAAGTCGGTTGCGTCTAGACTTCAAAAAATTTCCGAGTTCTTTTTTTCTTTCCTGTTCACTGTTCATAAAAAGCCC
>NZ_JAVFVN010000758.1:0-320 GCF_030910085.1 Stenotrophomonas maltophilia group sp. RNC7
CAAATAGAGATTAACTAAAAAAATATCTTGAAATATTTAAATAAGTTAAAGGTATTTTTATTTAAAAAAGTAGCGCTGCCTTTTTATTTTTTTCTTCGGTTTTTGTTTGAACTTAAACAGAATTATTGGTTATTAGTGGATGGCATTCAAGGTGCTCAGCTATGTTACTATCGTTACAGAACCACATGGTGCTAATTTTTAGACTTATATAGTATAAGTTTAGTGGTTTGTGGAATGATATAACAAGTTGATAGTTGAGCATAAAGGAGGGGGAGGGAGATGGTAGTATAAACGTATTATAAAAATAAATTAATATAAAA